>JADKCL010000029.1 GCA_016718825.1 Bacteroidota bacterium
AAGACCCTTCACGTAGTTGGTGCTGTCCATTGCACTCCTCGGTCGGGTGGTAGAATCAGCTTTCCTTTCAGGGGTAAATCCGTTGCGAAAGTGCCATGCCTTGGCAGCGCAGACACCGCACCCCTTAGCCTCCACCGTGTGGCTCAGGTGGAAGCCCCACTACCTTGTGCGAATAGGCAACGGTGACTCGAACAGTACAGAAAACCACCCTTCGTTCGAATGTAGGTGATGTCGCAGACCCAAACCTGCTCGGCTTCCGTAATTCCTAGATTTTCAAGGGGATAAGGCCACTTTCGATAATGATGGCGGGGAGTTGGTCGTGCGCGTGTTTGCGTTTAGGGCGCACCCAGCATACCGCGCTCGCGCAGCAAATCGAGCAGTTTGTCCCGACCACAATGTTAGGCCGCGATCCTCCAACTCGGTCCCATCATGTCTAAAGTGTCCGCACCGAACCGACCATTCTGCGCTGATTCTTGACCAACTCGACGATTTCGTCCTCCCGCATCCTGCAGTCGTCGAAATGCCAACCATGGTCATGCCCAGCCTGCAGCTTTGAATACCCAAACAGTTCACAAAAGCCGCTTAATGCTCGCTTTTTTTGCGGCGAGGCAATCATCCTTCTGGACTGTTTTAAAAGGCCGAGACTCTTTCTAATTGGCACCACCAGTTCCTCTTCAGCTACGTCAATCATCGTTGAATACGCCAGACTGCGAAGACGCTCGTCCTCAAGCCAGCCTCTCCAGTTCCCTTGATGCGAAGGTCCTTAGGCGTCAGCATCGCTTTTCCTGATCGGTCAAAGTGGCCAAAATTGAATCGGAAGAACAAATTTCAGCCATTTTTCCGAAATGTAACCACCCATTCCTTTGCGGTGTCACGCCCCTTGAGACCATGTTTCTCAGCGACCTGCAAATAGCTAAGGTCACCCTTCTCATAGTCCATCGCCCACTTGTTGGCGAAATGAATGGCGTACTTGCTCAGCCCCATCTGATGTTTTCCCGCCCCTTGCATAACTCTTACAACATTTGTGTAAAGCTATTTCAGGACAATTCCCATGGGTTGAATCCCTTCAATAAGATGGGTGTACTACCCTTGGAGCTGCAACACAAACATAGAAAATGAACACCGATTCCGTCCTTTGTCGTTTCGTTAATGTTCTATCACCAATTTCCGCGTCTGTATCTCACCTTCCACTTCTACACGAATGAAATAGATCCCAGCGCTCAGGCCAGAAGTTTCGATGAAGGTTTCGTTCTTTCCTGTAGCCATCGCTACTTGACTCGCTTTATGTTTCAGCACCCTTCCATGAAGATCGACCACGACGGCATCTACCACGGCAGGGAACCTAAGGTTTACTTGCAAAACAGCTTGCCGGTCCGCGGGCACGGGATACACCTGCCACCCCGCCAATGGCCACGCTCCTTGTGCTTCATTCACTGCATCGTAAATCAAAATGGAATCCCCCAGCGCCGAGAGCAGGATCGGATCAAAATCCTGATCGACAGCGACTGCATTCAACAGCCTTACCGGCACATACCCCAAGGTGGCAGTGAGCGGATACACCACCGCAGGTAGGAAGCCTACGCGCATCACGGAGCCAGCGCCGTTATGCCCGATACGATCCATGCGGCTGATTCCAATGTGCCAATCTGATCCCGAGGACTCGGGGTATGTCAATGTCAGCAGGTCGGGAATCCCATTCCCCAAAAACGAAACCGGAAACCGTCCATAGATCGTCCCTGGGGTCACCTGTTGCGCGTCGATTTGCAGGCTGAATGCAACGCCATGGCCTATGTTGACAGGGTTGCCGTTGTCTCCCCAATGCACTTGGAAAAACACGGTGTCGCCGGCAGGGAATGAATCCTGCTCCGGCACGACAAACAGCGGAATCCCTGCTGTCACACCCGTTCCCTTGTTGTGCGTAAGGCCATAATGGATCGAAATCAGGGTGGTATCCATGAAATTGACCGTGCCATTTCCGTCACAATCCGGGTGCTTGTGGTTTACCAAACTCGGCAGTGCCGTCGACCAGTCGGGTGCGGGCTGTCCGTACCAAGATGGACTTGCTCCGGGACGTAGGACCATTGAAACCGAATCCATAGCCTATGGCCAGCAAATCCTGGTTGTCGGCAATGCCATCGTGGTTCGCGTCGCCGGGCCATACACAGTCGGGATTCAAGGAAAGGCTCATCGTGTCCGAGCCCACACAGCCATTGGCATCGGTGGCTTGCAGCCAATAGGTCCCCGCAGCCGCAGCCGCAATGCTCGATCCCGTGCCGGCATTGCTCCAAAGGTAGGCTGTCATTCCTCCGGGGCCACTGATCATCCATGTGGTGTCGGGGCAAAAAGAGGTGTCAGGCCCGATGCTGAAGGTATTGGCGGGGAAAACACTGAGGCTGCTCGATGCGGTGGCGGTACAGCCATTGGCGTCGGTGACAGTTACAGAATAGGTACCAGCGACGGTCACCGTGATCGCACTCGTGGTGGCATTCGTGTTCCAAAGATAGCTCGCGAAGCCAGGCGTGGCAGTGAAGGTTGCATTCGTCCCCGAGCAAATCGTCTGGTTAGGACCGATGGATGCTGCTGGAGCGGTGTTGACGGTGAGTGTTGCAGATGCGGTCGACGTGCACCCGTTGGCAGCTGTGGCAGTGACCGAATAGGTTCCCGCAGTCGAAACCGTGATGGAATTTGTCGTCGCGCCATTGCTCCAGAGGTAACTGGCGAAGCCGGATGTTGCGGTGAAGGACGCTGTGGATCCCGAGCAAATTGTCTGATTCGGACCGATGGATGCTGCTGGAGCGGTGTTGACGGTGAGTGTCGCTGAGGCGGTCGACGTGCAGCCGTTGGCATGTGTGGCAGTGACCGAATACGTTCCCGCAGTCGAAACCGTGATGGAATTTGTCGTCGCGCCATTGCTCCAGAGGTAGGAATTGAAGCCGGATGTTGCCGTGAAGGTCGCGGTGGATCCCGGGCAAATTGTCTGATTGGGACCGATGGATGCTGCTGGAGCGGTGTTGACGGTGAGTGTCGCAGATGCGGTCGACGTGCACCCGTTGGCAGCTGTGGCAGTGACCGAATAGGTTCCCGCAGTCGAAACCGTGATGGAATTTGTCGTCGCGCCATTGCTCCAGAGGTAGGAACTGAAACCGGATGATGCTGTGAAGGTTGCAGTCGTCCCCGAGCAAATCGTCTGGTTGGGGCCGATGGAGACTGCTGGCGCGTTGTTGACCGTGAGTGTCGCAGATGCGGTCGACGTGCACCCGTTGGCAGCTGTGGCAGTGACCGAATAGGTTCCCGCAGTCGAAACCGTGATGGAATTTGTCGTCGCGCCATTGCTCCAGAGGTAGGAATTGAAGCCGGATGTTGCCGTGAAGGTCGCTGTGGATCCCGAGCAAATTGTCTGATTAGGCCCGATGGATGCTGCTGGAGCGGTGTTGACCGTGAGTGTCGCAGATGCCGTCGACGTGCAGCCGTTGGCATGTGTGGCAGTGACCGAATAGGTTCCCGCAGTCGAAACCGTGATGGAACTTGTCGTCGCACCATTGCTCCAGAGGTAATTGGCGAAGCCGGATGTTGCGGTGAAGGACGCTGTGGATCCCGAGCAAATTGTCTGATTAGGCCCGATGGATGCTGCTGGCGCGGTGTTGACCGTGAGTGTCGCAGATGCCGTCGACGTGCAACCGTTGGCAGCTGTGGCAGTGACCGAAAAGGTTCCCGCAGTCGAAACCGTGATGGAATTTGTCGTCGCGCCATTGCTCCAGAGGTAGGACGCGAAGCCGGATGTTGCCGTGAAGGTCGCGGTGGACCCAGTGCATATTGTCTGATTCGGCCCGATCGAAAGCGCAGGAGTAGGGAAATTGCTGAGATTCACGGTATCTCTGGCAATGCATCCCGCACTATTGGTGACCGTAACCGCGTAATTTCCTGGCGTGGAAACGGTGATCGTATTCGATGTGTTGCCATTGCTCCAAGCATAGCTGGTATAGCCGCCGATAATGCTGAAGGTGGCAGTGGCACCTGGGCAACGTACTTGGTCTGCACCCAATGAAACGGTGAATGGCACAACGGTAGCGGTTGCTGTATCCGTGAAGAAGCAGCCATTGGTTGTTTGCTGGGCAATTAGGCTGATGGTTCCAGGCGCATTCATTGTGGTGGAGGCGGTGGTGGCACCATTGCTCCAGAGGTACTGCCCATAGCCCGGCGCAGCTGAGATGGCTGTCAATCCGGGAGTACAAACGGTTACATTGGACAGCAAAGCGGGAGCGTAAGCAGCCTGGTTGATCGTTCCGCCAGCAACCGTGATGGTCTGGCTAGCGGTGCGCGATCCGCATCCGTCGGATGATGTGAGCGAAATCGTCGTACTTCCGCAGGGCAGCGTGACCGTAACGGAACCTCCGGTGACGCAGGACATTCCGGGAATCGTCCATGTCAGATTTGCACCCGGTGAGGAGTTCGATGTGAGGGTTACGGTGTTGCCAGAGACCGCGTAGGTGAATCCTGCAAACAATGACGAGACGCAAGGCGAAACGCATTGGATGCTTCCGGTGCCGGATATCGGGTTAGGGTTGACGCCCCAAGAGAGCAGGGTGCCATAAGGCATGAAGCTGAAGTTGCCCAACCCCATGCTGGTTGCCGGATTTGAAGTATATGTGGGGTCAGGCTGAAAAGAATAGGACAAGCTGGATGTCGGGAGCTGGCATTGCGTGTTGGATCTGAATTTGTGCAGGGACAGGCTGGTGTTGCTGATGCCTGCACAAAAGTATGCCCCGCTGGGGAGTAGGCTGGCAGCGAGGTATTCATCCTTCACCGGCGCCGTGCCATAGGCTGCCAATGTGGGATTGATATTCGAGGCGGTGATGTCCAAGATCATCAGGTCTCGCGTATCCGTGTAGTTGAATCCAGAGATTCCCATCGAGCCAAATAGACGCAAGTTCCCGTCGGGCTTTAACACCATCTTGGACGGTGAAATCCTCAGATATGGAAACTGCCCACCGATCCCGCGGTCGGCATCGTAACGCATATTGGTACAGGCATGGGTTTGGGTGTTGAATTTGCCGATCGCGACGGAGTAGTTCCAATTGCCTTGAGAATTGTAGTCCACCGCAGCTGCGTAGAAGATATTCCCATTGCAGTCCATTTGCACGGCGTCCCGTTCGAAATAGGACGAAGATGCGGGGCTGTAATCGTACATCGACACATTATATCCGCTGGTCACTGCCCCATTTTGCCCCAATCGGATGAACCACATATGATCGGACCAAAATTGATTGCGGGCAACCAACCAATAGCTGCTATCAGGAGCTTGGAAGCCTGCAATTCCACGAAAAAAGCTGTCATAACCCGTCCATTGCACCTGAAGGTTGGCATCGAGCTTTACATACCGAGACTGCGTTCTGCTACACAGGAAGTACCCGCCATAGCGGAGCTTGTTCACTGAAATATAGGGAAAGCCTCCATCGACGGCTTGGTGACGCAACACATTTCCGGCTTGGTCCACTTCCATCCAAAACTCAGTCATATAGGCCACCCCGGCTTGCGTGGTTCCGCCGACAACCAGAAAGTTTCCGTTGGGCATATCCACGACATCGTTCAGCTGATAGTTTGCTGTCGGAAAAGTCTTGGTCCACAGCACGGTTCCGACCGTGTCCACAAGCAGCACGAATGCCCCTTGGCTGCTTGCGCCTACGACCAAACTGTTCCCGTTTGCAGCGGAGGCGGTCCCCATCGGCGTCGTGGTGCCGAGGAAACTCACGTCCTCACGATAATAGGAATTGCTATTTGCCACCAAGGTGACTGCATGACAAACCGTACTGGAGCCGCAACTGTTGCTCACGGTTTGGCAAATGTTATAGGTACCGGGTGCTGCATAAGTATGAGTCGTGACCGGCCCGTTGATGATGGTACCGTCCCCGAAATTCCAGCTTTGACTCGTCGCATTGATGCTCTGATTCACCACTGTCGCCGTGGCACCGCCCAATGTCACCGAAAAACCTGGGGTAGGCACGCCCGAGAAGACATTCACATTGGAATAAATCGTATCCCTGCAGAAGCCACTGCTGAAAATCAAACTGATCGCGTAGTTGCCTGCCGCAGTTGGCGTCCAATGCAGGGTGTCTCCAGTGGCTGCGGTTGTACCATTCACGAGCCATCGCAGGCTGTCAAAGACAATGTGCGTGTTTTCATAGAAAGTGGTCAGTGATCCCACGCAGGAACTGGTGGGTCCCGCGATTTGGGCAGTCTGGCAGGGATTCACTTGGAGGCTGAAGGTGTCGGCTCCGCAACTGTTGGTGGCGACAAGCTGGGCGGTAAATGGACCAGCCGAGGCATAATGATGCAGTGGATCGGGAGATGACCCAAAGGTGCCGTCCCCGAAATCGTATTGAAGCGTGTAGTAGCCAAAGACTTCATCTGAAAACTGCACGTTTCCACCGCCCAGGGCCTGGGCGGAGAACGTGACGCAGGGTTTGTGGCAGGTGTATTGAGGCATTCCTTGTCCAGGGCCATTCCCGGGAGAAAAAAGCGACAACGTGTCTGGTAGAAACGTAACAGGAAACGGCGTGGTGGTGGGAAGACCAGCAAGCGATGCGGAAGGGAGATAAGGAACGCTGTTCGCAACGAGTCCATTGGGTAGCGGGTTCCCACCGCAAGTGGTGCGGATGTTGTATCCTCCAAAGAGCTGGACGGACTCCGAGGTATGGCTGATACCGAAACCACAATCGCCCTCCAATTCGACTGCCAAGGCATCGCCGAACGGCGTGCTTTGCAAACTGGAAAGAGCGGTCTCGGCCTGAGATGGGCCTCGATAATGCTGATGCCCATCAATGTTTCCATCAGTATCCATCAGCAATGCAGAAATGAATTGCATTCGCTGATATCCATTGCAACCCATACCGCAGAAGTCCTTGCCATTGGCAAATACCATCAGATCATTGCTGCCGGGCATTGCTACAGCCTCCAGCATCGTCACCTCAAACCCACATAAGCCAAATGGCGGTACTTTGACCGATTTACTCCACCACAGGTTCAAGTTGCTGTCCAGTCGTACCACAAAGGCTGTATCATGACGAAAACTCAAGGCAGCCAATCCATGATCTTGATAAACGGCATACCGGTCAGGAGCGTTTTGGATCACCTTGAGCACATTTCCATTGGCATCCAATACGCAGATTTGCGATCCGACCTCCACGTACATCCGCTGGTCTATGCCCCACTTTGCGCCTTTCAGTGTGCCGTTCAAGCCGATTCTCTTCTGGAAATCAGGCGTATATCCCGTGCTGAAGCGCATCAATCCGAATCCTGGCGAGCCATCTGTGTAAGTAGCAAAGACATGTCCGCTCGTATCCGCGACAAGGGCTTTCACTTCCAAGCCCATCATTTTGAATTGCGTGAAAACAGTGCCTTGCTCAGAAAAAACGGAGAATCGGGAGACTGCGGCATCGGAGCCTACAAGCCAAACCTTCCGATCCTTGTTGATCACAGCATAAGGCAGCGCAGTCGATGAAGCGAAATTGGGCCATAGTCCAAGAATCGTGTTGAATTGCGGATCCAAAACAGCAATTGGCCATTGAAATTGACCATGTGCACTCGTTACAATGTGTCGGTCCATCCCCATCGCAGCATTCGAAGTCACGACACCGGCAAATTCTCCCCAGATGTAGTAGCTTCGCCCCGATCCATGCGGAAAGTTGGGGGGTGAGGCAACCTGTCCCGGTAATAAGTTGGCAATGCCGATCAGGAGAAAGATCGACAAGAACAACAAACCAAAGCTTGTACTGGGCAACTTCATCACGGAACAAATTCAAATTCAAAACTGACGGCAAATCAAGCCATTGCTGGGACCATTTTCTGCGTCAACGTGAAGATAGAAGATTTTGCCGAAATAATTGAGTAAGCTTTCTCCGCGCTTCATTCTGAGGCAACAATGAATATCGATGAAGCCCGAAGTGGGAGTATTCTAATTCGCGTTTTCGATGAGCAAAAATTCGATAATTCCGAACGCGCACTCCACCCTCACACGCGCCGCCAGGCGCCCTAAGCATCCACTTTCTGCACCACAGCCAGCCTACCCCGGTCCTCCTTTGAAAGTAGCCACTGCATGCCGTCGGTCAATTCTGCCATATTTCCGATATCGACCGCCGTCTTTTCACCGCCTTTCGTCAGGGTCAAATCGGGCATCCGTTGATTCAACAAGATCCATTTGCGTAGGTGGAAATTGAAGTAGCCGATCGGTTTATGAATTAGGAAGAGGAAACAACTCCATCGCGATTGGTTGCCTACGGCTTTTTCGGCGCCTTGTCTGCACGGTTGGTGAATTGCTTGTAAATGATCTGCGGAATCTTGAACGGGCTCATCGACATGGAAGTCGCCTCCAAATTCTGGAAACTCCCATCCCGCCAATTCGGGGACAGCGCGTAGCGCTCCAAAAGCTCCTGCGTGATTTTCCCTCCGAATTGTATCCTGCTCACCACGTTTTTGGATTTTGGGAGGATAACTTGGTGGGGGTGGGATTGTTTTTGATGGGATGGGTTTCGAATGCTCTTTGTGCGTAATAAAGCGAGCGAATCGGCTTAGCGGATATTTCTTCGGAAAAGAACGTTGATTCCACGAGACATCTTTTTTATCTTTTGCGTTACGTTGCCTATATTGTCGTTACAATAATTGAATGCTACGGACTTCGCTTCATTCGATCGGTGCGACTATAGGTTTTTACCTGACCTGCCGCTTTTTCCATGCGGACCTTGTTCTATGGATGGTTTTTTCCTTGGGAATTCTCTCTGGGTTGGCTGCAAAACCTATTGAGAAAAACCGGATTCGTCCTTTGCTGCTCTTTTTGATCAGCTCGACAGCGATTTCGTTTTTGATTTCAATTGTGGACCCAATGACGTGGATTCACTTCCCATTCTTGCCCGCTTCGGCATTTATTACTGCCACTTTTGTTTTGGGAATTGAATTCAAACGTAATCCTCAAATCGCCTCTATCCGCAATAGCGAGCTCATTCTGTATGCCCTTCTGATTTTTGTGGGACCCTTGGCTTTCAGTGCTTCCGATAGATTCGAAGACGGAATGTGGGCGAAAATGGTGCTTTATTTGGGTTTTGGGATTCTTTTCGCGCGGAAGGGTGTTCCTTGGTTGCGCGCTCAATGGCTGCTTGCGCCCTTGATACTCTTATATGTTGTGGCGTTCTTCCCTTCCGATGACCCTTTTATTTGGATAGTCCTTTTGCTGCAGCCTACCATTGCTGTTATATGCTTCAATTTAGGATATTGGTTCATTCAACGCGATGCGATCGTCAAAGTACTTTCATCCGGGTTGATGTTGCTGATCGTGTTGCTGTACGTGATATTCATTCCCAAAATCATGTTTGACCAATCTTGGATTGAGGTCAATCAAAAACTACCGGAATTTTCACTTTCAAGGATCGATGGCAATACGATTGGCACGCGTGATGTTCAGGGAAAGGTGGTTTGGATGAGCTTTTTCAGTACAACTTGCCGACCATGTTTGGATGAAATGGCGCATACTCAAACAATTGCCAGACAATATTCGAATAACCGATCGGTAACGTTCCTTGCCGTTGCAAGCTCTCAATTTGACTCTTTTGAGAAATTTACCAACGCCAAACAATTTCATGAATTCGGTTTCGTGGTCGGATTTGAAATGGAACCTACACTTGCATCCGCGTATGCGCCTGAAGGCGTTCCCGTTGGAATTTTGGTGGACAGATCGGGAACAGTCGTTGCAAAAAAGACAGGTTTCTTTGCCAAGGATGGCATTCGTTTCGAAAATAAGCTTTCGCAGGCGATTGAAAAATTGCTGAGGGAATAATTTCCCTTTTGGAAGGTCAATGAGGCTTGATGCAACTGCGAACCAATACGTTGCTTGTTGGGTTCTGCAAAATGAATCAAGTATATACATTACCTTCACACCCTCAACCCACGCAGAGAAGATGAGTACCCACCCTCCGGTTTCCAAACAGCGCAAATGGGCAAAGCGGGCCTATTGGTCGGTGGTGCTCGTTGGTTTTGTTTGGCTTTGTTTGCTCCTGACGAATGAAGTCTTTTACGCGAGGGTTTTGCCGGCGTCGAGCGATTCCTTTCTTTGGCGCGGCGGATGGGACAGCGACAAGCATCTCACGTTGAATGGTCGCGTGGACATGGAAGTCGCCTCCAGATTCTGGAAACTCCCATCCCGCCAATTCGGGGACAGCGCGTAGCGCTCCAAAAGCTCCTGCGTGATTTTTCCTCCGAATTGTATCCTGCTCACCACGTTTTTGGATTTTGGGAGGATAACTTGGTGGGGGTGGGATTGTTTGTTTTGGTTTATCTTGCAAGTGTCGTATGATTTAGTGGCCTCAATGAAGAAAATCAATGGGAAATAAGCACGAATACTATTTTGACGATCCAGAAATTGGGATCGACCGTGAAACGAGTCATCCCAAGTACAATGCGATCATCCATGATCAATTCTATTTTGACTGTCTGGACGAGTTTTCACCTTTTGGGAACGACGAGGGTGCAGAAACCTTGATGGCGCTCAACGAATGGTTTAATGAAAAATCCGAGGACGAAGATGTGGTTGATTGGATGCTGGATCGGATCGATGGGTATGGATTTCCGTTCCAAGCAGATATTGCATCAATGCTTCAAGATTCGAGGACCATTAACGAAGTTCATGAAGAGGATGATAACTTCTTCCTTTGCATGGATGAAACGATCATTGCAACTGCATTCGGACAATATAAAATTTCGGGACTGATTGACGAGGAACTCAAGAAAGTTGGACTGATTGCCATTGATCGACAAATCTTGCTAAGCCGGCAAGATCTGCAAAATGGAGGATTGGACTTACGTAAATTGTACAAAGTTGTCGATCAGGAAAGTACACGGCCAGACGCAAACGGCAGTACAAGTCACCTCACGCATAAATATTTGGAGCGTCTAGGGATCATGAAGAGAGACCTACAGAAATTTGAGGTGGGATGAGTTGATTCCTTCAGTTGCTACAAAGTTGATTCGGGAATCAGCATAAAGGGAACTGGAGAGATCGTTGGGATCGGATCTACAGCCATTGACAATAACCTCGCCTATCTGAGAGATCTGGGATTGCTCAAACGTATTGGGACCAAAAGGTGGCAGGTGGATGATCCAGTACATCCAGGCCATAAGTGGGTAGATGGGTGGGTAGATAATGATCAATGATGATGCATAATCAATTCTTAATACATTGATTGTTAGTTGTTTGTAATTATTTTTGGAAATGATTCTTGCGCAAGGTGGGTAAATGAGTGGGTAGAAAACTTGAGATTGGATGTTTCTACCCATTCGTTTTTTGAAGCCCCAAAATGGCATCATTGGTGAAGTCAACACGCAGCACGATTGGGTCTTCGGTACTGTGGAGGTGTTTCTTCTTTTGATTCTGAAAGTGGAAGTAGGTTTTTCTGGCAAAGGATTGAAATCAAGGTTTGATTCGTGGTTTTCAAAAGCGGTTCATTTCCCTCGGATTTTGAACAAATAGTTTTCCAAATCATCGCGAACATTGTCAATTAGGGTCCAAAGATGCTCTTCGTGAACTGCTAATTCCTCTTCTAAATCGGCATCTTGAAATTGGCTCGATTTTGATGATTGAATATTGCGGAAGTTCCTGCGTGCCGTTCACAAATCGTTCCCTCATATCCGTAGGTTTTAGCCCAAAGTTCTTCAATGTTGCAATAATTGCCTCGAGACATTCTGAAACGCGATTGTTTCCAGTTTCTGTGAAACTATTCAAGGCGTTTTCAAAGTTATAAACTGAAGAATTGGACAGCAGGATGGTCAATCCCGACATTAGAAATTCTGTTTGAAATTCGAGAATGTAGGCAGCCGGATAAAAATAGCTGGGAATGGGGTTAATTCTTTCTTGATCAAGTAAATATAAATTTTCTTCAGAAAATACCTCAATGGAAAAGTGAACAACAAAGTCCGCAGAACTGAGATGATGCGTGTTTTCCTCCGTGAGTAGCATTTCGTTATTTTTTAGGTCAAATTGACCTCAAGCATCCACCATCTGCACAACAGCCAACCGTCCCCCGTCCTCGCGAGACAGCAACAACTGCGCCCCATCCTTCAATTCCGCCATCTTACCGATCTCAATGGGCGTCTTCACATCCCCTTCGATCAATGTCAAATCCGGCATGCGCTGATTGACCAACACCCACCTTCCTTGATGGAAATTGAAATACCCGACGGGCTTTTTTTGTTCGGGAGTCGTGCGCTCATTGGGGAAAATGTTGCGCATCATGTGCCATTCGTAGATGTATTGGTCGCTGTACACCATCAGGCGATGGTTGTCGGGCAGGAATTTGCCACCGCCGCGGCTGCTGTACAGGTTCAGGACCGGAAGTTGTCCTTTGTAGGGCGTGTCACAAAACGGACACTTCGGACTCATGCTGTTGTCAAAGACATACCATTTCTGAATGCACCTTGGGTTGCGGCAAGGCTGCACCAAGTCGTTGGTCTTGACCAGCGCTTGTTCCCAGTCATTGGCGGTCGGACGTTTGCTGGGATCGTGTAATCCCTCCAAAAATGCGCGGTCAAAGAGCTCCTTCAAATACGGGCCACAAATCGAATAGGGCATTTTGCTCGTGTCTTTCCAGGGCAATTCGCTGGGTTTGACTTGGTCGAGCTTGATGCGGTTGCTTTTGTCGGTCGGATGCTCGACAAACATCGCGTTTTTGCCCATGCTCAATTCCTCGTCCTTGGCCGGATCCATGTCGTGGACCTTGCTGCCGCGCAACGGATGGCGGTAGAGCAAGTACATGTAAATCAGCACCGCCAAGGCGTGCCGGTCCGTATTGATGCTCGGCAAAACCCGCTTCGGATCGTTTTTGGCCAAGTGATTGGTCGCCATCACCTCGGGCGCAATAAAGTCCGGTGTGCCGACCACATCCGGCGGAAATTTGCCGGGTACGACCAAGCCCATCAATGTCGATGATGGCAGCGTTTCCACCTGCAGGATCAACAAGGACGTTTTTGTAGCTCAAATCGCTATGCGCCAAGCCTGCGGCATGCATCCTGCGCACTGCGCGCGATTTTAATGCTGATCGCCAGGTAACTGCGCCAAGTCCCGCGCTCGCGGATGTCGAGAAATTTATTCTGATTGCTGGCGGATGCAAACCATTTCCCTTCCTTCTCATTGCCCTTGATGCCGAGCATGTCGTTGTTGACGGAGCCGTATTGGAAGAAAAAATGGGGTTTGTAGGTCGGACAAACAACACCGAGTTTGCCATCGTGTTCGACGATTTTGGTGGGCCAGCAAAAAAGTTCTTCCCAATAATTGCCGCCTTCTTGCCCGAAAATACGTTCGCGGAAAAGGCCAACGATGTTTTGGAGGCGGTCTTTGGAGGCTGCGTCCTGCTTGTCGCGAAAGAATCCGACGACATAGGACTTGTCGGGGCTGAAGTACACGTCCTTCATGCCGCCTTGGCCGATCATTTTGTTGATGTATTCGACGGGGCTGCCGTCTGTGGCTTTGATTCGGACGATGTCGCTCATGGGTTTTGCTTAGAATAAAATGGCAATTGTGCGGTCATCGTGTTCGCCGGCGGCCCAGAAATCGAGCCATTCCAGCATTTGCTCGGGTGCATCGAGGTTGTCGTGATCAAATGTCACGGTCTCGCTGAGTTCGTCCCAGAGCTTGTCCCAATTTTCCTGCTGCAACATATTGTGATCCGTATGGAATTTGGGATCGCTTACGCCGTCGGTCATCGCAATGACGGCAGTAAAGTCCTCGACGACATCAAATTCGATGCGTTTCATGACGGTGGCACCGTCGGCCCAAATTTCGGGCATGGTCAGAAACCGCGTCTGCCCCGCGAATTGTCCACCGTCGGGAGTGCCCATGAGTTTCATGTATTTGCCTTGCTGCAAGACGCCCACGGCACCGTCGCCCACCCACCAAGTTCCGACAAAGTAGCCAAAGTCAAATTGGCGGACGATGGTGATCATCAAAGTCGTATGAAAGGCTTTGGGCATTTCACCGATGCTATCGGCTTCCTCACAAATTGCTTTGTAGCCGGCATAGGCGGCATGGCTCAGTGCCTCGTAAATGCGGCTGCGGATCTGTCCGCGCAGGAGCTCGCTCGGCTCGCGCGTCCATGCGCCTGCGAGGGCTTCCAAATCAATGCTCAGTTTTTCGTCGAGCTTGGTTTGCAGGACTTGAACGGCTTTTTCGACGGCAATTTGCGAACCCCGGCGTGAGTAGGGGGCCGAACCGGCACCATCGGCGACCGCCATGATGTACCAGCTTTCGGGCTCATTCACCGCCAATTCAAACTCGTCGTCCCGGAAGGTTCCCGAGTGCGCATGCGAGCGTCCGCGGCGGCTTGCGGCGACCATGGTGCGCCCCGACATGTGCAAAAAGTCGCCTCTCAGATGCGGCTTTTGATAGGGAAGGCTCGCATCGGGATCGATGTCCTTCCACATTTTGCGCGGATCGGGCAGGATGTCGACTTCGCCTTGGAGCAGATAGTCTTGCGCGGGCAAGTCACCTTCGGCAGCAAATCGCAGCAAAATGGTCACAGGGACCTTGCCGTGATTGTCGGGGCAACCGCTGATCGACAATTCACCATCAAAATTGAAGGTGAGGCCGACTTGCTCAAAGCCTGTTGCTTCCCAAGCCGTGAGGTGGTCCAAGCTCCTGTGGAGCGGACTGATGTCGATTTTTTGCAGGTAATCGACACCCATTTTACCATTGGGAAGGTTGAGTTTCACGGGCTTTACTGTTGGCTCGACCGGAGCTTTTTCTTCAATTGTTTCGGGAGCGTCCCCGTCTGTACCGGGGTTGTCAATCGGTGGTTCGTCGCCGTCGCCCGCGATGGGGAGTTCGGTGTTGGTTTCTTCGAAGGATTCTTCTTTGATTTCCTCGGCAGGCAATTCATTTTCAGGCTGATCCGAATGAGTTTCTTCTACTGGGTTTTCTTGCGAATCTACCCTTGGATCAATTTCCGGCACCGGAATCGGAAATTCCTCGGTTTTCTCCTCCGGAATGTCGAACGCATCCGTCGGGAGGTCAATCGGCGCAGCGTCAATCGTCTGCTTTTCGATTTCGTCTTCCCTCAAGTCATCCGCCTCCGCATTTTCCTCCTCAACCTCCAATCCAACGGGCTGATCGTCAGTCAATACGATTTCTTCCTCCACCAACACCAAATCCGGATCGGCCGCTTCCAAGGCAATGTCCGGTTCGGGAGCGCCCAATCCCGCTGCGAGAAATGCCTCATGGACAGCGTCCTGCAATTCCGCATAGCGCACCAGCAAAGCCTTCAGTTCAGGATGCTCCATGAAGGCCGGGAAATCCTTGAACAACAGCTGATGATCGCCTTTGAAACGTGCGCGGAGGGCGTTTTGAACGAAAAGCCTTTCTTCTTCGCGTTCCTGATCAGCTCGGTTGGGAATGAACATTGTAGGGAAAATTAACCGCGTGTACGTGAAATGTCGAAACTACTGTTGCCACCGCCATCGCCCATCCGCAGATTGGCGTTGCACCAAGGACAGGTGGCGGTATTGCTGCGCTCGTCGACACAAAAGATATTGCCGCAAGGGCAAAGGGCCAACCCGATGCTATTGCCGCAGCAAGGACAGTGGGGAACCCCTTGCAATTCGTCGCTGTTGACTTTGGAATTGCCTTGCCCTTCTTGCGTGAGTTGAAAATATTCTTCGCCGACGGGAAACGCGCCACTCAAACGATAGCCGCGCGAGATACCTGCCGAACCCAACCAATCGCTGTTGGCGCCGGTTCCGGCTTTGTCATACTTAATAAGGTAGTGTTTCTTGGTGTTTTGGCACTTCCCAAGGAAGGTCGCGACATTTTGGTCGACCACAACGCTTCCGCCACCACCGGTTGCCGAACCGGGCTTTTCGTCCATAAAATGTTTGTCCACGGGAGCAAGGTTCAAATCGTCCTTGCTATAGAGGTTCACGCTTTGGCTGCTTGCTTGAATCGAAGCCGTGATCCACTTGAAAAATGCCTTGTAAGCATTGGCATCGCTATTTTTGAACAGCATGACCGTGTCCGTCAAGCGGTAGAGCACGCTCAAATCGGCGCCCGTGCCAAAGGAAACGGCAACGACTTGGGCCTTGTTTTTCCAGTCCCGGTTCCAAGTATCCAAGGCGGCCTGAAAATTGTCAGTCGGCGAGCCATCGGTGAAGATAAACACGATTGGTTTCCAGTCGCCTTTGCGTTCCATGGTGGTTTTGACCAAGGTTTGGCTCATGTCACGCATCAGGTGATTCAAGGCTTCGCCCAAGGCCGTTCCACCACCAAGGGGTAATCTCGGCGGATAAAACGTGATCACATCTGTCATCGGCGTGACCGTTTTGGCTTTACCTGCGAAGGCAATCACCGAAATGTACACCGTCTCCAACGCGTATGGATCGCGCTTGAGCTCTTGAATGATCATTCCCAAGCCGGTTTCCACCTGTTGGATCGGTTCTCCGACCATGGATTCCGAAACGTCGATCAGAAAATATACCGGGAGTCGTCTCATGGATTTTATTTTTGCTTCCTTCGAATGTTTACAAGCCCATCATCATCACCAAGGCAAGCCCGGCGATGATCAAAAACAGCACCAATTGCCCCATGTCGAGGAAAATCCCTTCGCCGACTTTGTAGGGTTTCATGCTTTTGCCGATGCCGCGTGCCATGGCACCGAAGATTTTGTCACCCGTATCAAACCAACCACGGTGCTTAGCATCGAGTTTGTCCTTGTGCGGGGCAAGTTTGGCGTAGACATACATCCCGACCAATCCCGCCACGACGACAAGCTTGATCAAAACGCCAAAAAAGCCGAATTTCATTAACAACAGACTCATATCACTACGTTGACTTCAGGTGGAGGAGGAGGGAGGCTCGCTTCTTGGCTTGTGCCCAAGCTTTTGTTGCCGGCACTGACCGAAGCGGAAACCCATTTGAAAAAGCTGCCGAATGTATTTGCATCCGTCGTGTCGAGGCTCACAATGTTGTCGGTGATGTCTTTCAGCGAATCGGGTTTTGCCTTCGGACCCGCTGCGCAGGCCACGATATTCCCGAAATTGAGCGCCTTGACCTTGGGAACGGCTTCCCGGAAGGTCATCAAGTCAGACGGACTGCCGTCCGTCATAATGAACAACAACGGCATCCAGTCGCCTTTGCGGTCGGCCGTCGTGCGGATGACTTCCGAATTGACACGCTTCACCAGCAGCTCCAAGGCTTCGCCCAGATTGGTCGGGCCGCTTTCAGGAACTTGTATATCAGGCAATTGAAAGACTTCGAGTTCGGTGAGGGGTACCAACACCTTGACATCGCGGTCGAATGTGATGATGCTTAAATGCACCGATTCCAAGGCAAAAGGATCCTGCCGCAGACTCGAAATCATGGATTCGAGGCCGACCTTGACAGATTCGATGGGCTCGCCGCGCATGGAGCCGGATGTGTCCAAGAGCAGGTAAACGGGTAGTCGCCGCATTGGGAGAGAACGAATTGGGTGAATTAAACGACAATGTTGATTTCGGGTGGGGGCGGAGGCAATTCCTGCAAGCCTGCCACTTCTTTGCCGGAGGCTTCGACCTTTTGGCTGCCCGTGGAGATCGAAGCCGATACCCACTTGAAAAATGCCGAAATCGTGCTGCTGTCGGCCGTATCGAGGGAAACAATGCTTTCCGTGATCTGCCTGAGCGAATCGACATTGGCATTGGCGCCGGCAGCGCAGGCGATGATCATGCCAAATTTCTTGGACCGGATCGCGGCCAAACCTGCTGCCAAATCATCGGTCGGCGTGCCGTCGGTCATCATAAAGACGATCGGTTTCCAGTCGCCCTTGACCTCGGCTGTGGTGCGTGCCACTTCCGTATCGACCTTTTGGGCGAGCAACTTGAGGGCGTCGCCCATGCAAGTCTGCCCTTGGGCCTGAATATTCGGCATCTGAAAATTGGCCAACTCCGTGAGTGGCACCACCTGACGGGCGCCATTGTCAAAGGTGATGACGCTCAGATAAGCCGTCTCAAGCGCATAGGGATCTTGACGGAGTGCAGCCACGAGGGTCTGCACGCCGTTTTTGACCGCTTCTATGGGTTCTCCAAACATCGACCCCGAAGTGTCTAGCAGGAGGTAAACCGGTAATTTTCTCATTCTAAAGGATCCAACGTCTTAGACGTATTGTTTCAAAATTTCGACGAAAGAGTCTGCGTAGTAGGCATTGCCCGTTGCGCGGAACTTCCATTCTCCGTCTTTGCGATAGACTTCACCAAAGATCATCGAGCATTGGTTTTCGTAGGAGGCATCCTCGCTGAGTGAATAGCGGGCGATTTCCTTGCCTTTGGCATCCACCGCGCGGATGAAGGCGTTGTCAATCAAACCAAAGTGTTGATTTTTTGTTCGGCCCTGATAGATCACGACCAAAAAGACGATTTTGGTGTACTGTGCAGGCAGCTCATTGAGCTTCACGATGATACGCTCATCGTCGCCGCCGGTACCGCCCGTCAAGTCGTCACCTGTGTGCCAGATTTTACCTGAAGGGTGGCGCAAGTTGTTGAAGAAGATCACGTCGGAATCCACCAAGCCGATCTTACGGCCGCCGCCGAGGTCGCGCTCGTAGCCGAAGTTTTTGACCTTGTCCTGATCATCCAACAGGAACGCCATGGCGTCCAAGTCAAATTCAGCCTCTTCGGCGCCAAACATCTTGCCAAAGAAGCCTTTTTTCTTTTGACGGACTTTCCAGCCCAAACCGATCGTGACCATCGACAAGTCATTGACATTCTTGTCAAGATTGATGGTCTGCCCTTTTGAGAGATTAATAGCCATGTGTATCTATTTTGAAGAGTGTGAGATCAAAATCAATTGTAAATGCCCAAGTATTCGCCCAAGCCCCCACGGTTGCCCATGCCCATGGCCTCAAAACGCCATTCCTTGTCGCGGCGGTAAAAGCGGCCGATGGTCACAGCGGTTTCGACCGAAAAGTCTTCGCTGAGCTCATATTTCATCATTTCGGAGCCTGTGCCTTGGTCGATCACACGGATGTAGGCATCCTTGACCTGCCCGAAATTTTGTCCTGCCTTGGAGGCGTCGTGGATCGTGACCACGAAAATCAGTTCCTCGACGCGTGCATCGACTTTGTCGAGGTCCACCATCAAGGTTTCCTCGTCTTCGCCGTCGTCATCTCCCGAAGCAGACTGCACGTCGCCGGTATGCTGCACAGCACCGTCAGGCGATTGAAGGTTGTTGTAAAACACAAAAAACTCGTCTTCGGGGAGTTTCCCGTTTTTGCCGATCATGAAAACCGAGGCATCGAGGTCGGCTTCCTTGCCGCTGACAGCAGGTTCCCAGCCCAAGCCCACAGCGACTTTGCTCAATCCTACATTGACGCGCTGACCTTTTTGAAGATTAATTGCCATAACAAACTGTGTATTAAGGATTTGCCAATAACAATAGCGAGAAAACAATTCCCAACCCGGCCATCCGCCCAACCTAGGCACGCCGATTAGGCAGACCATCACGGCCTTTTGACCTTCGGGGCCTGAAAATTAAGAAAAATTCAAGGATTGAAACCAGCCAATTTGGCCAAAAGTTTCCACGTCAACCGATTCCAAGCAAGGCCTCCAATTCGTCGAGCAATTGCTCGCGCTGTTCCTTCAGATTCTGGAGAATGCTGCGTTTGCGTCCTTTGATCCGCAAAAGGCTGGTCAACCCGGCAAAGCGACGGGCAAGCTGCGCATAAAGGAGGGCAAAAATGCCAATAATCGGCAGCGACACCCCGAATCCGACAAGCCACCAACCCGAGAGGCCGACAAGCCACGCCGCCAAAATGAGCAGGGCGTACCAAATCGGGAACAGAAACATGCCGACCACCATCATGATCGGCGAATGGTATTCGATTTCGTCGCTGATTTTGGGTGCAATCCAGCCAGGAAACCAATAGGGAAGCCAATTGGTGATGGCGCCTGCAGCAAAAATCGGGGCTGTCGGCACAAGGAAAAGCAGTATGGCGAACCAAACCCAGCCGCTGTTCAGTTTCTGAAACCGTTCGCGAAAAAAGCCTTCCCGGATCTGCAGCCTGTCCATCATAGCAAACCAGCGCTGGAAACGAAGTCTCAATTGCGCGTAGGATTCGCTGTTTTTGGCCTTGAGGTCGCGAAGCTTGTCGGCGATATGGCGCTCAGCAAGGAGGGCGTCGTGACCGCGGTGCTGACCATCGTCTTCCTTGAGCTGCTCCCGCAGCAGGCGGGTCACCTGCGAGAACAGCGTTTCCTGCTCCTGATCTTCCAAAACGACCATTCGGCTTTCGATTTGCAGGCGCACGGCTTCGGTGAGGGCACGCACGGCTTCAAAATTGTCCTTGGCATGGATTTCGGCAAATTGGGAGACCGGAATCGGCTCGCCCACGTCGATGCGGATGCGGGTACGTGAGCGGGTGGGCGCGGAATAGTTCAAAGCGACGGGCATCAACACAAGGCCTCCTTGGAAGTTGTTGGCGGATTCGTAGCTCATGGCAATGCGCGCGGCGCCCGTACGCAGTTCGCGCAGGCGTTTTTCGGCGTAGCTCGTACCTTCGGGGAATATCAGCAAGGTCCCGCCTTTGCCCAGGTAGGCGCGTGCATGTTCGAAATTATCCTGATTGTCAATGTTTTCTCCCGGCCGAATGTCTTGCTTCCGATAGACTGGGATCACATTGAAAAAGCGCAGCAACTTGGCCAATGGTTTGTTCCGAAACAGCGAACCATTGCCCATGAATCCGGCCATTTGATGCAACAAACTCGCCACGATCAGCGGGTCCATCAAGGTATTGGGATGGTTGGCCACCACGATCATCGGACCCTTGCGCGGAAGGCGTTCACGGCCATTGACGGTAAATTCTTTGTAGAATATCCGCAGCGTCAGACGCACCCAAACCCTCAAAATCATGTACAGCACGATCATTCTACCAAGATACGAAGGAATGGATAATGGAGAATGGAAAATGGAAAATGGAGAACTGCGCAGCAATCAGCGAAGCTAATCGCCGCAGTTGGGCCGGGAAGCGAAAGGGCAAAGCTGATTTTTGACGGGGTCCAAAATGCAAACGGACTCCAACATTGCTGCTGAAGTCCGATGCGTCGGGGGTTGGAAAATTCTTGTCCGGAGTCGGAGGAAAGGGGTTTCAATCCTTCGCCTTCATTCCGGTGGGATTTTGTAATCGTTTTGTCCTCAAGGTCGAGTGCTGTGATTTAGAGGCGGATAACCTTCTTGGTCAAGTGTTTCCCGTCGACCGTGGCATTGACGTAGTACAATCCGGCGGTTGATGGCATCTCGATCGTCGTGGTCGTTTCCGAAAGTGGATATTGGCCTACGACCTGTCCCAATTGATTCAGGATCTCCACGCTTCCGACCGTGAATGGCGCATTGACAGCGATGTTGAGCAAGTCGTTGGCCGGGTTGGGATAAACTTCGAAATTCATGGACTTCTCCTCGGCGATGCCCACGGAAATGTCTTGATGTTGGATCAATTGCTGAATTTGGCCCAAAGAAAGCGCATTGTCAAACACTTTCAATTCGTCGACGGAGAGACCATTGAGTTTGTCTGGTGCAAGGTCGCTCACCGCAGTTCCAATGTAGATTTTGGCGTTGGCATTCGGTCCCGAGGCGTTGTACAAAGTATCTGCAAATTGACGATCAAGTCCTCCGTCCACGTAGACGGAAGTGACAAGTCCGTTGTTTTGCGCCACGACATGGTGCCATCCCAAATTGTTGAATGAAAATTCGAAGTTTGTCGGTAGGGCGCCTGCCGAAGTGCCATCAAAAAAGGCGGTCATTTTGCCACTACCCATCTTGACACCAAATCCTAAGTAGGCACCTTGAACAATAAAACCTGTGGTCGAGGTCGCTGCTTGGCTGTTGGACATGATCCAGAAGGAAACGGCTGCTCCGGGCCAGTTGGAGTTGTTGATCGCATTGTCTGACTCCAAACCGATGCCGCTCACATAGCCGATGCAAGTGTCGGTGGTCACTCCCGTGGAGCCCAAGGGAATGAAGTTATACGCAGACCCGGAACCGTAAGAATGCAAATGGTTGAGGTTGACAGTATTGTCGCGCAAGGCGGGGTTAAAATCGTAATCCACCACCATGTTCTGCGCGAATAGGCTGGAAAAAGAGGCAAGCAAAACGAGGAAAAGTAAATGCTTTTTCATTCGGATTTTGATAATTGTTGATAGAATGCCCCTTGCTGCTAGCGATCAGCAAAGGGACAAATGTGATATTATGTTCCAACACGCAGCGAATGAAAACGGAACATAGCCTCGCAGCCATGCCCCGTTTCTTGGTGTTGGTAGAATTGATTATTCCTTTACAAAACGGGTTGCGGCTTTGCCACCTTCCGTTTGGATTTCGATCAGGTACATTCCTGCGGTAAGAGATGCCACCGATATCCTGTTTCCCATAGCCGAAAGTACTTTTTGACCGGTCATATTGTAGATGGCAATATTTTCGATCGGTTCGTTGATTTGAACCATCAAGAACTCCGAAGTCGGGTTGGGATAAACGGTCAAGTCCAACTGGGATTGTGGCATTTCGATGGACACGTTTCCTTGAAATTCATAGGCGCCGAGGATCCATCGAATAGCCGATCGATCTTGGATTTCCAATAATGTCGAGGTAAGGATTGACGGGTGTGGTGGCCAAAGTATCATCAATACCCATCGAACCTTGCATCAATTGAAAATCTCCGCCGCCAGAATTGACGAAGGTAGCGGACCCAGCCCAACAAGTTGGGCACAAAATCAGCCAACTGTTGGACTGAGGCATCAAAGATTCTCTAAAATTTGCAACGGCACCACTTGATCCAAGGACAGCAGGTGCAGTATTGTCGTCGGTGAAAATGCAGTTATTGAGCGAAATCGTTCCGGAAGTCGAAAATTGGAACACGTTGCTGCCTCCGATATTGCCCGCAAAGGTTCCATTCTGTACCAAAAGATCTGATTCAACCGTGGTAATCGCACCTCCAAATCGGGTAGCTTGGTTGATCCAAAATACGCAGTTGTACATTTTGATGTTGGAATACACAAAGTTGGCTGCTCCACCGTCATATTGTATGGTTTTGTTGTTGGTGAAGTTGCAAGCAACAAATCTTGAGTTGCTCCCTTCGGCATAAATTGCCCCGCCTTGGTTGTAGGTAGTGTTGTTCCTGAACAGCATGTTGGTGAAGTAGGCATCACCGCGCAAGATCATCCCGGAGCCGTTTTTTTCAGTCGATGTATTGGAAGAATATCCATTTTCGACGACAAATCCATCCATTACTGCTGTTGTGTCGATGTGCGCATAGACGTTGATGACATGTTCAGCAAATACGCCGGTCGTAATCTCGCCATTCAGTGTGGCCTTGTTGTAAACGGGATCTCGTTGGCTGAGGGATGTTTCGGTTCCTAGGAATCCACCATAAAGCACCACCCCGTTTTTTAGCCAAAAGCTGCGTCTTTCAACGTCATTGGGAAATACTCCCAAAGTATCAATGGATGGTTTGTAAGTGCCAACGGCAACCCAAATAGTGTCTCCTGAAGTCGCCAAATGAATCGCAACTTGGAGATCCGTGTAAGCATTAGCCCAAGACGTACCATCGTTGGCACCGGTAGCGGTTTCTGCCACAAAAATTTGTGCATTTGCAAATTGGAAAAGGAAGGCAGCAGCAACGAAGAGTAATATTTTTTTCATAATAAAAAATGTGGTTTCTATCAATTTGATATCAAATGTAGCGTGCGCTTGCGTCCGGGTATCTTAATGTTCAGCAACGGACATTTTGATTCATGAATGGACGGTTTGTGGCTACAATACGATGGAAAAAAAAAGAGGGCCAAGGCCCTCTTTTTTTGAATATTTCGATCGATCAAGGATTGGTCGTGGTTACTGGGAAACTCCAGTGCCAGAAAACTCTTCCATCACCTTCGACACGAAGGTCGACGGTTACAAAATCACTCTGTTGGCCAGTGCTTGGAGACAATGGCATGACGCCAGCAAGGATGACAGGCTGATTTCCGTTTCCGTTGCCATTGTTACCATTTCCATTGCCGGGAGAAGGCGGCACGACAACAACGCGGGACGACAACCCAATACCGCCACCAACAGTGCCACCAGGTACGCGGTCACCAGTAGCGCTGAAGCTACCGCGATTGTAAAGGTGAGCAAGATTGCCCGATACGCGAACCGCCAGGATGCCAGAGCCATTGCCCATGTCATAAAGTTTCACTTCAGAAACAACGGCGTTGCCGTTCTGCGCATGGGCGCCGATGCCTGCGAAAATAAGCAGCAGCAACAAGGAGAATAGTTTCAAATTTTTCATAGCTCTTTTTTGGTGTTTTGAACTGCACCAAAGATGCAATACCGGTCGGGAACGGGAAGCATCCACTTCAGTAATGGACATTTTAATTCAGGAATGGACGGATATCAGGGCTGATATGAAAAGAAAAGAGGGCCACGGCCCTCTTCTCTATTTTGATCAATCCATATCCTTGACGGAAATGGCTTAGATTCCTGTGCGATCTCTTTTGATTCGGCCTACCCTTGAATAGGTATAGTCGAGACCGTTGCCAATGCGGCGGAGGCTCACTGTCAAAGTCACCTCGTCATTTTCATTGGTGACTGGCGCTCCAATTGGAAACACGGCTGCAAGGAGTACTTGTTCGTTTCCGTTGGGATTACCATTTCCTGGTACTGGCGGTTGGACCACAACCCTGCCACCATCGCCAATAGATCCGCCTGCTGCTCTACCTGCAACTGCATCTCCAGTGATGGTAAATGTACCACCGGTGTATTGGCTTGCAAGGTTTCCTGAAAGCTTGACGACAATCATGCCGGAGCCGTTGCCCATATCTTCGATGTCGATACTAGACACGACGACATTGCCATTTTGTGCATTCGCACCAAATCCGGCAAGGATAAGCAGCAAGAACAAGGAAAACAGTTTCAAATTTTTCATATCTCTTTTTTGGTGTTTCGAACTGCTGCAAATGTGTTTGGTAGATTTTGAATCAGGTGCTTTTTTTTCAGGAACGGCCATTTTCCTTCACGAATGGGTCGGTTCTGCAATCGAATCCGGTAAAATGGTCGAAAAACAGGGTCTCAGCTCGGCTATTTACTTCGCGCGTCGCAAGAGCGCGAAACTCAACCGTGCAGATTCCGAATGTGCCTCAACCCGCAAGCGCAACGGCACGCAGTTGGATTCCCAAGGATGTCCTTGCCGATTGTTGCCAGCGTTATAGATGGTTCCCTAAACCTGACGCCTTGGTGCGCTCCGTTTCAGTCGGGTTATGCTGTTTGCATCAAGATCAGCGTTGTCTCACCGATCTTTGGAACCCATACGCTATGGCGAGCATTCCAATTATTCATGCCGCAATGCTTCAATCGGATCCAATCGCGCCGCTTTTCTTGCAGGGTAATAGCCTGCTGTGACCCCAACTACAAAACAAATCATAAAACCACCGATCACCCAATTCCAAGGAATGACAAATCCACTGCCGAGGAGCAGACCGACAATGTTGCCGACGAGGATTCCAAACCCAATCCCGAGAATCCCTCCCAGTTGTGTGATCACGCTCGCTTCGGTCAAAAACTGGAACATGATATGCCCATTGGTCGCGCCCAATGCCTTTCGCAGGCCAATTTCCTTTGTGCGTTCCGTCACGGAGACCAGCATGATATTCATCAAGCCGATCGAGGCACTGAGCAGTGTGATCAACGCGATCAAGGTCGCCGACCAAGTGAGGTAACGCAGATTCTCCATGAAATTGCTGAGAATCGCCTCCATCTTGATGATCCCGAAGTCCTCATCCTCGCTCGGCTTCAACTGTCGCACACGCCGCATGAGTCCCACCGCTTCATAGCTGTTGTCCTCGAGCTTGTCGATGTCTGCAGATAGCACGTGCAAGCTGAAGCTCCGGTCGGCAACGTAGAAGTCCTTTTGCAGCGTGGTATTGGGAATCACGCAAATTCGGTCGCCGCCGGCCATTCCTTGCGCACCGATTTCCTCAAACACACCGATCACCTCATACCCTTTTCCGTCCATGAAGACCGTCCTCCCAACAGGATCTGAGGCCGGAAAAAGGACACGTTGCACCTCGTACCCCAAAACGATCACGTTGCGCGCAAGCCTGACGTCGGAGGCTGTGAGGTTCCTGCCTCTTCCAATTGCGTAATTGTCTGTTGCAGAATAATTTTCGTCAGCACCAAAAACCTGGAGATTTCCTTGTGTGCTTTTGTTTTGGTATTTGCATACAGCAGCAAAACTGCCCATTCCGACGATGCTGACAGGTCCTAAAGTGTAGGCTTGCTTAAACTGCGTCGCTTGGGAGTAAGTAATCGGATCGTGAAGATTGTCTTTGTTGCCTTGTCGTGAGGAGCGTAACGTTGAGGTGTAGTTTTCGATGCGGAAGGTATTGGTGCCTAAGCGGACGAAGCTGTTGGAAAACCAGAATTTGATCCCGTCGATGGATGTAAGCACGCCAATCAATGCGCTGAGCCCAAATGCGATAATCAGCATCGTCAGCACGGTCCTGAGCAGGTTTCCTTTGATGGCGCGCAACGCCTCGATGATATTCTGGAGCAGTAACATTTACGTCCTTGGATTCACATCTGCGAAGGTCTGTGGAAAACCTTCCCGATTCCCCGAAATTCGCGTAATTTTGCGGGCTATTGTCCACAAAAATATGTTGATACCCTGCACTGTGCAAGGGTTGGGATTGGAGTAAATTGCCGCGTTATTCACTTGTCTAATTACCGAATAATCTGAGAAAATGGCTGGAAAAATTATAGAGCGGGTCATCGAGGAAGAAATGAAGAGTGCTTACATCGACTATTCGATGTCAGTGATCGTTTCCCGCGCCTTGCCAGACGTCCGCGACGGACTCAAACCGGTACACCGCAGGGTTTTGTACGGAATGACCGATCTCGGTCTGGGCGCAAGCAGGCCTTATAAGAAGTCGGCGAGGATCGTCGGTGAAGTTTTGGGTAAGTATCACCCACACGGCGATAGTTCTGTGTATGATGCCATGGTGCGTATGGCCCAAGATTGGAGTCTGCGTTATCCTTTGGTCGATGGTCAGGGCAACTTTGGATCGATTGACGGTGATCCACCCGCAGCGATGCGTTATACAGAAGCACGCCTTCGCCGCATTGCAGAAGAGATGTTGGCCGATATTGACAAAGAAACCGTCGATTTCAGGCCCAACTTTGACGATTCGTTAAAGGAGCCAAGTGTCCTTCCTGCCAAGGTTCCCAACTTGCTCATCAACGGAGCGAGCGGGATTGCCGTGGGTATGGCCACCAATATGGCCCCACATAACATCACGGAGGTGATTACCGCGACGATCGCCTACATTGAAAACCGCGACATCACCATCGCCGAGCTGACCAAAATCGTGATTGCGCCCGATTTTCCTACCGGAGGCATCATTTATGGGTACGAAGGTGTCATGCGTGCATTCGAGACCGGTCGCGGCCGCGTGGTCGTGCGTGCACGTGCCCGCATCGAGGAGCAGCCCAACGGCCGTGAATGGATCATCATCGAGGAAATTCCCTACCAGGTCAACAAGGGAAATTTGCTCGTCGGCATCGGCCAACTCATCAATGAAAAGAAGCTCGAAGGCATTTCAGACCTGAGAGACGAAAGCGACCGCGACGGTATGCGGATCGTGTTTGAGATCAAGCGCGATGCGATGGCCAATGTGGTCTTGAACCACCTTTATAAGTATACGCCGCTGCAGCAGTCGTTTGGTGTCAATAACGTGGCCTTGGTCAATGGCCGCCCGATGACGCTGAACCTCAAGGAGCAGATCAAATACTACGTGATCCACCGTCATGAAGTGGTGGTGCGTCGTACGGAATTCCTGTTGCGTGAGGCCGAAAAGCGCGCCCACATCTTGGAAGGTTTGTTGATCGCCTTGGACCACTTGGACGAGGTGATTGCCCTGATTCGCGCTTCACAAAGCCCGGATGTGGCCCGCGAAGGGCTGATGACCACTTTTGGCCTCAGCGAAATCCAATCGCGCGCGATTCTTGACATGCGTCTGCAGCGCCTTACCGGCCTCGAGCGTGACAAAATCCGCGAGGAGTACAACGAGTTGATGAAAATCATCAACTACTATAAAGAGGTGTTGGCAAGCGAGCCGCTGCGCATGGAAATCATCACTGCGGAACTGATCGAGATGCGCGAGAAGTACGGCGATGAGCGCCGCACGAGCATCGAGTATGCCGCAGGCGACATGAGCATGGAGGATTTGATCCCCAACGAGGAGGTCATCATCACCGTTTCGCACGAAGGGTATATCAAACGCACGTTGACCAGCGAAATCCGCAGTCAGAAGCGCGGCGGGAGAGGAGCCAAGGCGGCAGGAACCAAGGATACCGACTTCATCGAGCACTTGTTTACCGCTTGGACCCACAATTACCTCATATTCTTCACGCAAAAGGGCAAATGCTATTGGTTGCGTGTGTATGAAGTGCCGGAAGGTAGCAAGCAGAGCAAGGGCAGGGCGATCCAGAACCTGATTCAGATCGATCCGGACGATAAGATCAAGACCTTCATTACGGTGCAGGACTTGAAAAACGAGGATGCGCTCAACAATACGTCGGTGATCATGTGTACCCGTCAGGGTGTGATCAAAAAGACCTTGTTGGAGGCTTACTCCCGGCCACGTGCCAATGGTATCAACGCCATCAACATCAACGACGACGACATGTTGTTGGAAGCCAAGTTGGTGAAGCCGGGCGAAGAAGTCGTGATCGGTTTGCGTTCAGGCCGTGCGATCCGCTTCCCAGAGGATCAAACCCGCAACATGGGCCGTTCATCGACCGGTGTGCGCGGTGTGACTTTGGCACATAAGAAGGATGCTGTCGTGGGCATGGTGATCATCCATGAACCGAATGCCACCTTGCTCGTTGTGAGCGAAAACGGATTTGGAAAGCGTTCCAGCATCGAGGACTATCGCCGCACCAAGCGTGGTGGCAAGGGTGTCAAGACGATCAACATCACGGAAAAGACGGGTGATCTGATTTCGATCATGTCGGTGAGCGATACGACCAATGACTTGATGATCATCACCAAAAACGGAATCACGATCCGTACGCCGCTCGGCAACATCCGGGAGGCAGGCCGTGCAACGCAGGGTGTGCGCTTGATCAAGCTCAACGACGGTGACCAAATTGCAGCCGTGACCAAGGTCATGGAGGCCGAGGAGGAGGAAGTCGAATTGGTCGAAGGTGCAGACGCTGTTGTCAGTGGTCCTGAGGCAACCGTTGAAGGCGATGCGCCTGAAGTCAACGGTGGCGATGATGCTCCGGTTGAATAGTAAAATAGACGGTCAGGCCCTTCCGGGCTTGCTCGTGATAGATTGAAATATGTCGGATGTCAATGCCTTTGGGCTTTTTTGCGAAGCAATTGAAAAGGTTGCACCGTAAGAAAGTCCAGAGGTGACACCCGACATTGTTTTTCAAGGCGTTCTTTAGGGGTCGGAGGCTCGTTTTTAGCCGCTTTGGCTTCGAAGTTGCTCCGATTCCATCAGCTTAGTGGTGTTGATCTTTCGTTATTCTTGGCAATTGAAACAATAACTGCGAAATTGGCACTGAAATGGATAGAGGGGACTTGGATTTGAATTCGAGAACATAGATTTAGATAAAATATCCTACATCATGAAAAAATCGGTTTTGTTGATGATGTTTTTGATGCTCTTGACGGGCACGTTGGCTTGGGCCCAACCAGGGGACTCCAAGATTGAAACAGGCATCATTAATTTTCAAAATGGGGACTTCAAAAAGGCATTGGATGCTTTGAATGAAGGCCTTTCTGACCCAGGCGTACTCAAGCCCAAAAATTTGCCACGTGGATATTACCACCGTGCTTTGGCTAAAATTCAAGTAATGGGGGCAACAGCGCAGGCCTTGAAAGGTGCCACACCGACCGAGGAACAAGCGAAGTCCTTGGAAGACATGCTGATGGGTGCTTACGATGACTTGAAAAAGGCGCGTGCCACCGATGACGGTAAATGGGGTAAAAAGGTCGATGTTGAATTGGCGAAGCTGAACTTCGGCTTCAAGCAAAGCGGTTTGGCTGCCCTGAATATGACCTATGACAAAGGAACTTCTCCGGAGACCAAAAAGGAGGCCTATCAAAGTTTGGTTGATTTGATGAACCTTTCGATCGAGATCGATGCGACTGACTATTTCCCTTTTGACATGCGTGCGCAAGGCAAGTTGGGCCTCGCAGACTCCGTTGGTGCACTTGCTGATTTCACGACTGCCGCTAAATTGATCGAAGGGAATACCCATACTCGCCCTGACTTGTTCATCGCTTATACCTATTACCGCAAGGCGATCATCGAGCGCTACAATCAGCATAGTGTGGATGCCGCACTTACCTCCATCGAAAAAGGCAAGGCTGTGATGGAAAAGGAATGGGCCAAAATCACGGCGAAAAAGGCGGAAATGAAGCCTGAGGATTTTGCCAAACAAGAAAAGCAGTACAACGACGGCATGGAAGACCTTGGCAAGTTTGAATTGGACTTGCTGTTGAATGCCCCTGAGAAATTGCAGCAGGCCATTGACAAGTTCAAGGATGCAATTGTCAAGGAACCCAAAAATTACGTGCTACACGTTGCCTATGCGCAGTTGTTGGAGAAAGTAAAGAAAAGCGACGATGCCGCAGTGGTCTATGAAAAGGCAACTGTGATCGACCCAAGCAAGCAAATGGCTTGGTTCAACTTGGGCGCCATGTACGTGAACAAGGCCGTCGAACTCTATACGGAAGCCAACAAGATCAGTGATGATCCAGCAAAGGCCAAGGCCTTACAAGCTGAAGGTGATGTATTGTTCAAAAAGGCTCTTCCTTACCTTCAGAAGGCCAATGAGATTGACAAGTGTGACGGCGATACCCTCAGGGCATTGCTCCAACTCACCATCAACCTTCAATTGACCGACGAATACAAGAAATATAAGGACATCGAAAAAGCCTGCAAAGGCGGTTGATTGTCTGAGAAATTTGGCAAAAAGGCTTCCCAAATCGATTGGGGAGCCTTTTTGTTTTGAGAGGGGAATGAATTGCTGGAAAAATCCAGACAAAATCCGTCATAAAACTTACGTATTTGGTGGATGTATCGGCAAATGTTGCTTGTTTTTAAGACGGGCTGCCTCTAATTTTGCCTCCTAGAATCAATTCTTGGAAAAGAAAAAACACTCATGAAAGCATTTTTTGTAACGATCGCGTTGGTTTTTGGGCTGGGAATCAGTGCCATGGCGCAAAACGAGGGTCCCACCACGCATTTTACGATCGGCGTTCTCGATCAAATGGGCAAACTTGAGCTCTCGCGTATCTACGTGACACAAGTGAGCAAGCTCAACATGTTGTTGCCGTACATCCCGTTCAACCAGAAAGGCGATGCCGTATCGCTCGCAGGTATGGGTATTCCGGACACGAAAGACAACAATGGTTTCATCAAGCAACTTGACTCCAGCAGCGGTTCGCACAATGAGACTTTGGATCAGACACTGAACATCATCATTCCTTACGCCGACAAAAACGACATCATCAAGTCGATTCTTTTCTTGCAAAGCATGATCGAGCACATCGAATCAGGGCTGTAAGTGAAAAGTTCATAGTGAAAAGTGAAAAGTGGGAACCAGTCAAACGGTGACACTTTTCACTTTTTGTTTTCCATTCTTCAAGACGGTTTGCAGGACACGTGAACAATGAAAAGCCTCTAAATGGGACTTATCACTTTTCACTTTTTGTTTTCCAATCTTCAAGACGGTTTGCAGGACACGTGAACAATGAAAAGCCTCCAAAAGGGACTTTTCACTTTTAGTTTTTCACTTTTCACTTTTTGTTTTCCAATCTTCAAGACGGTTTGCAGGACACGTGAACAATGAAAAGCCTCCAAAAGGGACTTTTCACTTTTAGTTTTTCACTTTTCACTTTTTGTTTTCCAATCTTCAAGACGGTTTGCAGGACAAGTGAACATGAAAAGCCTCCAAAAGGGACTTTTCACTTTTAGTTTTTCACTTTTCACTTCTCAGTATTTTTGGATCTGATTGGGAAGATTGATCCGCAAGGAACCGAGAATGCTCAACGAGCTGTTGTTGTTTTCCTTCCGATACCGGCCCTCGAGGTCTGCGTAAGCATCCAAACTCAGCAATCGATAAGATAGCCTTCCGTACAATTGGGTGATTTTCAGCGGATCGCCTTGCCCGACAACGTTGTTGTAGTCTTGTACCCTCGTGGTATAGGGTTTGAAAATATCGCCTCCGTAGTTCAGCCCGTTGATGTCTCGCCCCTTGAGGACGGAGTTCATCATCAGAAGCGCAGACCAACGGGGAAAAGGTTGATAACGCAAAATCAAGTTTACATCGTGGGCATTGGCGCCGTAGGCATAGCCCAAAGGCTGCCCATAATGCGAATAGCTCGCGCTGGGATTAAAGTGGGAATAGGTATAGGGCCTTACCCAGTTGTATTCCATTTGCAGATCAAGCCCGCGCAGCCAAAAGGCATCGATGTACTTGATTCCGAATTGGTAGCCAAATTTATTGCCGACATAGCCCGGGCCGATGGTGCGGTTCCGAAAGTTAAGGTCATCCAGCAAAAATTGACCGTAGTGCTGGAATCGCTTCAACGCATTCAGCTTCCAATGGAGGCCGAGCATTGAATTGTCTGGCGAACCCAATGATTGTTCAACGGAACGGTAAAAAATGATAGGATTCATGTATTCCAATTCAAATCCACGGTTTCCGCCCGGCAGATGCGGCGAATAAACCACAGATTCGAAGAGACCAACGGAAAATTGCTTCCAAGGCTTGTAGTTCAGTTCGTGCATCACGGCATACTTCTTTGGAAACGTACCATAGCCGTCGGGTTTGCCCTTGATGAAATCGGTCATCAAGGCGAAGTGGTTGATGTATTCGAGTTTCCAAATGCGGGTATTGAGGTTGAGGAAGAAGTAGTCTGTTGCTTGATCATTGAGCAGGAGGCTCTGATGACCGTTTCCAAGAAATGCGCGGTCCTTGCCGAGTTTCAGCCGGAATTGTTTTCCAGGGCTGTAGGTGACATAGCCTCTCGCGGTGAAGTAGTCAAAACCGGTATTGGGGGCTACATCAAAGGTCTTCACAAAGTTCTGACCATATAAAACGCCGAGATCGGCATAGCTTCCCCTGACAAACTGGGGCAACTTTGCTTGGTTTTCAGAGACTTCTGTAAAGAATCCCAGCCGATTGGAGATGGAGCCCCGCAGTTGCACGCCACGGGAATTTCTATAATTGAAAAGTCCGATTTGGGAGTTGTCAAGGGTATAGTTGTGTTGATCCATACCTCCGGCAATATGGCCGATCACGTTGGCATATAGCCTTACTTTACCGTTTGCATAATGAAACAGATCCCGCTGATTTTTGAAGAAGTACTTCAAAACCCCCTTTTTGGCGTTGGCGTTGGCAAAGTCATCGTCTGCCGAGAGTCTCGTAAGGCGAAGCCATTCGCGTTCAGTGGGTTTCATAGCCGAGGTGTCGGCAGCGGCAAAAATTTCAGAAACGGCTTGCCGGCTATAGGGTTTTTGGTCTGTATGAACGGTTCCGCCTGTAACACCCTTGATATCAAGGCGATCAATGAAGTGATAAGCCTCGTGCTGCAAAGGAAGGTCGGCATCTTGGGCGAATGCATTTGTTCCGATTGCGAACATTAGTGCAGCCCAAATTATTCTCTGAAAATTCATGACGCTAAGATATTCATTCTCTTCTTTGAAACCATACAAGCACCAATTTTTACCGTTCGCCACCAAAACAGCCTCCTTGGCGTGAAGGTACATGTCGTGACATGTGGATTTGAAACCGAAATTCTTTACATTTGTGATTGGTCATTTAGTATAAAGACATGTTGAGAGAATCTACGACTTTATCCAAAGGCTTGCTTGCCCGCTTTAGAAGTTCATCATTTTTGCTATTGCTTGCTTTAGGAGCTGCTTCGAGCGCCAATGCACAGTACTGTGCATCCAACGCGACGAGCACCTTTGACTCCAATATTGGCCTGGTACAGGTCAATACGATTAACAACAGCACCTTGGGTGTTTGCGCATCTTACAGCAATTTCACCTCTCAAAGCACCAATCTCACGATTGGTAGCAATTATTCCATCACCGTGACGGCTGGAACATGTGGAGGTAACTACACCAAATACGGTAAAGCCTATGTTGACTGGAACCATGATTTTGATTTTCTCGATCCTAACGAGCAGATCGCGGCATTTGGTCCAGCACCAGCCACCAATACCTTCACTACGCCTTTCACAGTGCCGTTTGCAGCCTTGCTTGGCCCAGCTCGTTTGCGTGTAGTGGTGGTGGAAACCGGTACACTTGGATCCGTCAATTCCTGTGGTACTTACACATGGGGCGAAACCGAGGATTACACCGTCAACGTGCTTCCATCTGCACCTAATGATATGGGTGCGACCGTGATCATTAACCCCAACTCAGGTTGTAACTTGACGTCAACAGAGCAGGTTCAGATCACTGTGACCAATTTTGGAACCAACACACAAACGGCTTGGAACGTTGGCTACCGTGTCAATGGCGGTGCTCCGGTGATCGCCCCGATGACCGGCAACCTCGTTTCGGGTGCCTCTACCAACCATACGTTTGCGGTTCCTGCCAACTTGAGTGTGCCTGGCACATACACGATCAAGTCATGGACCTCGCTTGCGGGAGATGCATACGGTGGCAATGACACTGTTACCAAAGTCGTTACGGGTATTCCCGGGGTTTCAACCTATCCATATTTCGAGAATTTTGAAGCCGGCAATGGTGGATGGCTCCCTGGCGGCACAGCGAATACTTGGGCCTATGGTACGCCTGCCAAGACGACGATTATTGGCGCGGCATCCGGCACAAAGGCTTACGTCACAGGTGGTGTAGGTACTACGCCCTATAACAACAACGAGCAATCGTATGTGCTTGGCCCCTGCTTTGACTTTGCAACCCTTCAGAACCCTTGGGTCTCCATGAAAATCTGGTGGGCCTCCGAATTTGGTTGGGACGGTACAAACCTTCAGTCCTCAACGGATTTTGGCAATACATGGGTCAATGTCGGAGCCTATTTGGATCCGGGAAACTGGTACAATGACAATACGATCGTGGGTCAACCAGGTGGTTCTGGCGAAGGCTGGACGGGCGGTGCTTTCGGAAATACCAGCGGTTCAGGTGGTTGGGTCACGGCAGCGCACAGACTCGACGGCTTGGCTGGTTTGGGTTCCATCCGCTTCCGTATGACTTTTGCTTCCGATGGTTCTGTAAATGCCGACGGTGTTGCATTTGATGACTTCAGAATCGCTGAAGGCCCGGTTTGCAACTTGGGTCCTGATCAGTTGCTTTGTGGCGGCGATACGATCGTGTTGGACGCCGGTCCCTATGCCTCATTTTTGTGGACACCCGGTGGTCAAACGACCCGTTACAAAACGATCACCCAAAACAACACTGGTCTTCAAATCGTCAAAATTACCGACTCAAACGGGTTCTATGACTATGACTCGGTATTGGTTTCTTTGTCGAATCCATATTTGAATATCGGTCCTGACTCAAGTATTTGCCCTGGCGACACGGTGATGTTGGACGCGTTGTTCCACAACGGCGCAAGCTATGTTTGGAACACTGGCGCCACGACGCAAACCTACCCTGCAACCTTGGGTGGCACGTATTGGGTAGAAATCACCGACTCTGCAGGTTGTCAGAAAACGGATTCGATGACATTGACCATTTTCACGCCTCCGTCCTTGAGCCTCGGGTCTGATACCACGGTTTGTGCCAATACCCCCGTTATTCTCGATGCAGGCACGGGTCCGGTTGGAACAATCTATCAATGGAATACCTCAAGTCAAACCCAAGTTTTGGTGGTGACTTCGGCAGGACAGTATAGTGCAAGCGTGACAACCCCTGGCGGATGTGCTGCCGTCGATACCGTTGAGGTTTTCCATTACCCGACCCCGGGTGTCAATTTGGGACCCAATCGCGTCGAATGTGGCGCCTTTACCTTGGATGCTGGTCCAAATGCCACAAGCTATCTCTGGAGTACAGGTGCGACAACGCAGACCATCAGTGGTTCCACGGCAGGTAACTACAGCGTGACCGTGACCAATCAATACGGTTGTGCGGCCACCGACGTGGTCAGCATCACGATTGGTACGGTTCCGACAGTTTCATTGAGCGCGCCACAATTGCTTTGCAATGGTCAAACAGCGGCCTTGGATGCTGGCAATCCGGGTAGCACCTATCTCTGGAGCACGGGCGCAACGTCTCAGGTGATCACGGTATCGACTGCAGGCACCTATATCGTCAATGTCACCAACGCCAATGGCTGCACCGGTCGAGACACCATTTTGATTTCAGTTTCGACATTGGCCGTCAACCTTGGTCCAAATACCAATATTTGCGACAATGGTACCCAAACGCTGAATGCTGGAAATCCGGGAATGACCTTCCTGTGGAGCAATGGCGCAAGTTCACAGTCGATCGTGGTCGCCCAACCTGGCACGTATTCCGTGACGGTTACCGATCTACAGGGTTGCAGTGCAGGCGATAATATCATCTTGTCCCAAGTACCGGGTGTCTATGCCAATATTAGCGCACCTTCGACGGCATCTTTGTTCTTCCCCGTTCAGTTCACCGACATCAGCACGGGTAACCCCACGCAATGGACTTGGTGGTTTGGCGATGGATTGACGAGCAACCAACAGAATCCGGTGCACAATTACAGTGCGATTGGCCTTTACACAGTGACGTTGATCGCTTCGGATGGCTTCTGCCGTGATACCTTCACAACGACGATTGACGTGAACAACTACGTTGGAGTGGACGAAAGCAGCTTTGCAGCTGCAATCAACCTGTACCCCAATCCCTCTGATGGCCTCTTCAATCTTTATCTTGAACTCTTCAAGCGCAATGACCTTGAAATCAAGGTTACTGACCTGAGTGGCAAGGTTGTGTTTGCCGAATTGGTTCGTAAAGCAATTACCTACAAGGGTGAAATTGATTTGAAAGATCTTTCTAAGGGCGTTTATATCCTATCCTTGCAAGCGGGAGAGAATAAAATCTACCGCAAGCTCGTGATTCAATAATCGCGCTTTAGATTCTTTCTTCTATAGTTCGCCTCAGTCCAAAACTGAGGCGAACTTGTTTTTTGTGGCAAAGACAATCCCAGCTGTAGAGGATAGCGCTTCGTTCGCGACATCGTGGTCTTGTTTCCAAGCAATCACGTCAACTTGAATGTCGTGAATTTGGCCATTGAATACGGGGCTTTCATCGAAAAGCTTGCTTAAAACCATGCATTTGGCTAAATTGCAGATTCTTAAAGCGTTCGTAATTTAAGGATCACAAAATGAATCAACTTTTGCGCGTTTATTCACTTTTAGCCTTGCTTTTCTTGTATTCAGGCAGCGTTTTTGCGGCGTTGAATGGTGCCTATACCATCGGGTCGGGACCAGCCACCGGGACGAATTACCTGACGTTTTCTTCGGCAGTTTCAGACATGGTTTCTGGTGTGCGGGCTGACGGTGGACCCGCCAATGGAGTCGGAGTCTCAGGTCCGGTTGTGTTCACCGTGGCCGCAGGAACTTACAATGAGCAGATTTTGATCCCCGTCATTACGGGTGCATCGCCGCTCAATACGATCACTTTTGATGGGGTGGACCCATTGACCCGCGTGATCACTTGGTCAAGCGTCACTTCCGGTGATTACACCATTCGCCTGAATGGTGCGGACTACATTCGATTTCTGAACCTTGGAATTGCCAATCCGGGAGCGACTTTTGGCTTTGGTGTGCAGTTGCTTGCAGGAGCAGACAACAACATTATCAATGGATGTCGCATCGTTCTCCCCAGTACCTCCACAGGTTCTACAAAAGTGGGTATTTGTGCCGCAACGACCTACACGACCCTGGGTTTGTTTGCCTCCAATCTTTCCTTGATCAACAATACGATCATCGGAGGCTACATTGGTGTGACCGTGAATGGCCCAAGTGGCACGCAAGCGACTGGTCTTACCATGACTGGGAATACGATCACAGATGCTTATTATTCAGGTATGTACATCAGCTACATCAACCTGATGAATGCCTCGCAAAACACCATTCTGATGCGAAACGGATACGCATCGGGGTATGGTGCGCAGTTGCGTTATTGCTCGCAGTTTGACTTCTCACGGAATTCAATTCAAAGAGCGGGTCTTTATGGTGTTTATTTGATTGGCACCAACTTCAATATGAACAACCCCGCCAATCTCACCAACAACATGATTGGAGGTGGTTTTCAAACCACGGGAACTAGCTACGGCATCTACCTGACGACCAACCGTTTTTTGAATATCTACCACAACAGTGTTTTGTGTGACAACAGCTCCGGATCTGGTTCGCGGGCCCTCTATGTCTTGGGTACGAGCAATGACCTGAACATTCAGAACAACTCCTTTGCAACGACGGTCGCGGGCTCCGCGAGTTATGCCATGTACGTCACCTCGACGACTGCATTGGCTTCTTGTGATTACAACAACTATTACACGGCAGGCAATACGCTTGCTTATTTTCAAGCAGCCTATGCCACTTTGCCAGCGTTGCAACTGGCTTATCCAGGATTCAATCAGAATTGCCAGGTTGGTTGGCCCAACTACAATTCCAACACGGATTTGCATACAACTGGAGCGCCTTTGAGCAACTGGGCGGTCAATATTCCCGCAGTTACCAACGATATCGACGGCAACACACGGCCACTTCCGCCGGATTTGATCAAGGATGTAGGTGCTGACGAATTTAATGTTCCACTTGTGGACTTGGACATCGCACAGTTGGTGAACCCCTTGGTGCCTACCATTGGTGCAAATTCAGTGCAGGTCAGGTTGCAAAACAATGGAGGCAATTCGCAGAATGGAACGCCGGTAACCCTTCAGTATTCAACCGATGGTGGTGCTACTTGGCCCGTCACGCAGGTTTTTACGCCTACCACCTTGGGAGCGATCGGAAATCAGGAGACATTTACCTTTACAACGCCTTGGACGATTTCTACAGCCGGCAACTACAACTTCTGCGTTCGCATCAATCCGCAGTTGTTGGGAGATCCTGACGGGAGTGATCAGCTTTGCCTGAGTGTTTGCACGGGAATGTCAGGTACCTACACTGTCAATGGCGGCCTTGCCACGGGTGGTACCAATTACAACAATTTTTATGATCTCAGTGCCGCGCTTGGCGGTTGTGGAATTTCAGGTCCGGTGCTCGTCAATGTCGTGCCAGGCGTTTACAACCAATCATTTACCATTGGTCACATCAATGGTGTTTCTTCCATCAACACCGTAACCATCGACGGTGGCGATACTTCGTTGGTGACGATTCAAGCGAGTATTTCGACGGCCAACGGCTCGATCATTACCTTGGACAGCGCGGATTATGTCACCTTCAGGGGGATCAAAGTGAATTCCTTGGGGGTAACCTACGGTAGCTGTTTCAAATTGACCAACGGTGCCAACAATGTCACCATCGACAGTTGTGCCTTGGTGATGCCCGCGAATGCCACATCTGCCTATCATATCGGTGTGCTTTCCTCCGGAACCACCTATTCCACCTACGGCAATCATGCCAATGATCTGACTGTGAGCAATAACGTGATTCGTGGCGGATACTACGGTGTGAGGATCAATGGGATCAGTACAACCGCCTATTGTAATGGAAACCGGATTCTCAACAACAAGATCAGTCATTTCTACTACTACGGAATCTATTCTTACTACCAAAGCACGCCTGAATTCCGTGGGAATACGATCATCAGTAGGACCTCGGGAACATTCAGCACGTCGTCGTATGGGATTTATGCCTACTATGCGCAAGGCTCCTTCCGTATCGAAGACAACGTTGTTCATTCTGTAGGCAACTATGGCGTCTATTTGAACTTTGGCAATGCGAATAACTCAGGTACCGGTCGCATCGTCAACAACATGATCGGAGGCAATTTTCAAAGTACAGGAACCGCCTATGGCCTTTACATGGCATCCAGCAAAGACATTGATGTTTACCACAACAGTATCTATCTGGGTGATAACAGTGGCTATGTCGTTTACGTGGTCGGCAGCCCACCTACCGTGGACAGCCTACGTTTTGTAAACAATATTTTTGATGCAGGAGGATCTTTCCCCGGCATCGGAGGCAGGACTTTCTACGCGGCAAATTCGGCAACCGTTCAAAGATTGGACTACAACCTGTATCACTCGCGTGGTAGTCAATTCGCGGTTTGGGGTGGCATCACCTACGCATCGTTTCTTACTTGGAGGCAAGGTGCTCCGCTGGTAAATGTGAATTCGGTCAGTGATGATCCGGGCTTTGTCGGACCTACCAATTTGCATCTTGTTTGCAGCCCTAGCGACAACCTGGGTACGCCTTTGGGCATCAATTTGGATATTGACAAGCAAACACGCTCGCTTTCGACGCCTGATATGGGAGCCGATGAGTTCACAAGTATCACGGTAAGCACGAGCCTTGGACCTGATACTGCCTACTGCGGATCACAAGTCATTTATGCAGATACGGTCGCATTCGAGCAGTTTCAGTGGGGCGGTGTCAATCAATATTTGCCATTTACCAACGTAGATACGACTGGATTTTATTCGGTTTATGTGATTGATTCCAACAATTGCCGTGCTACGGATACGGTCTACATCGTGATTGACAGCCTTCCGATGCTTGCCTATGAAGGTGATACCGTGACGGTCTGCAATACAACGATCCTTGATGCTCAAAATGCGGGAAGCACATATCAATGGAGTAACGGTGCACAAACGCAAACCACCACTCCTGCAAACGCAGGCATGTATTTCGTGACGGTGACAACCACAGCGGGATGTAGTCTCACAGATAGCGTTTTGGTGAATCTGAATGCAAATCCGACCCTCGAATTGGGGCCTGACACGACATTCTGTCTGGGTGCAGGCGCGTTATTGGATGCTGGGGCTGGGCCAACAGGGACGACCTACCAATGGAATACTGGGGCAACGACGCAAATCGTGGTCATCACATCGCCTGGCAGCTACTTTGTGACCGTGACCTCCGCCCAAGGCTGCGTCTCCACGGATAGCGTGTTTATGAACATTTTGCAGGCACCGGTATTGAACCTGGGTCCCAATCATACCGCTTGCGGTCCTGAAATACTGGATGCTGGGAACACGGGTGCATCCTATCAATGGAGTACAGGTTCCAATGCCCAGACCATCACCGTGAATTCGTCAGGAACCTATTCGGTGACCGTGACCAACGGTGCTGGTTGTCAGACGGTTGATAACATCACCATTACCATGGGTTCGACACCGCAGGTCGCCTTGGGTCCCAACCTTCTGCTCTGTGGAGGTCAAACGGCAACATTGGATGCCGGTAATCCAGGTAGTACTTATGCCTGGAGTTCAGGTGCAACGACGCAGACGATCACCGTTTCTGCAGCGGGAACCTACATTGTGAGCGTTACCAACCAAGGTGGGTGCGTCGGGCATGATACCATTTCCGTCACGCAAAGCACGCTGTCAGTGAATCTCGGACCGAATACCAACATCTGCGACAACAGTACCCAAACCTTGAATGCAGGTAATCCAGGGATGACCTATCTCTGGAGCAACGGTGCAAGCTCGCAGTCGGTGGTCGTCAATCAGCCGGGAACCTATTCGGTTACCGTGACCGATGGCTTGGGATGCACTGCAGGTGACAATATCATTTTGTCGCAGGTGCCTGGGGTCTATGCAGGAATTTCGGCGCAAGCCACGGCTAACCTCTATGCGCCTGTACCCTTCACAGATGCAAGCACCGGAGGCGTAACCACTTGGTTTTGGGACTTTGGTGATGCCCAGACCAGCACACTGCAAAATCCAGTTCATTCCTACCTTGCGTTGGGCGTCTACACCGTGACGTTGATTGTGACCGATGGTTTCTGTCGCGATACAACTACCACTATGGTCGATGTCAACCAATATGTGAAAGTCGACGATGCCTCGTTTGCTGCTTCATTGGACATTTATCCCAATCCTTCGAATGGCCTTTTCCATTTGTATTTGGAATTGCACAAACGCAGCGATGTTGATCTGCGCGTGATGGATCTCAGCGGAAAGGTGGTCTACCAAGACCAATTGCGCCGCGCCGTCAGCTATCAAGGTGATCTCGATTTGAGCAATTTGAGCAAGGGTGTTTATGTGCTAACGCTGGAGTCCAGCGGTCAGCGCATTTTCCAAAAGTTGGTCATTCAATAGCCTTCGCAACTTGAAGGATGGTTTTTGGCTTCGAAAATGCCTGGAACCTGATTGTGGCCCGAAAATTCTCAGGATTTTCGGGCCACAACTTTTTAACGTCCCTTGATTTTTGCTGGAGAATGTTCTTAATTAGTCCTTCGAGGGGTAGGAGAGTGCGGTCGAAGGAAATTCCATTAGTTTCATTACACGACTTATAGAGAGGAATGCTATTGAGCATTCATGGGCCCCGACCTTCTCAGTCGGGGTTCCAGTTTTTTGGATAAGCTATTGGTGATGAAGAATCACCGCTTTCCTTATTTTGAAAATTGAGTCTTCTCTTCGAAATTCGATTTTACATTCGTCAGCGATGAACAATTACAGGACCATCCCCGACTTGATCAAGATTTTACCCGATTCTGGTCGTGACCATGCTGAGGAATGGTGGCTCAACCTTTCAGAGTCAGAACGACGCGAGTTCGGTGATCTTTGGGAGGAATCCTTGGAAAAGGATGCCAAAGGTTTAGTATTGGTAGGGTTTGATGCTGATCGCGGCTATATCTTCAAGGGATCCTTTAGGGAAGGCGATGACGTGGACGTTGCTGAGTTTGACGACGACGAATTGTTTGATCAATATTTCAACGAAACCGGACAATCAACGACAGCGCCCGTTTACCGTGTTTTCCATGTTTGCATGGCACATCCCGCAGCAAAGGCTTGTTTGGACAATGGCTTGATCCCCCACGATTTTAAATGTCCGCTTGCAAACGAAGAATGTCCCATGCGAATGGTTTTAAATGCGACAAATGGACGGAGCATCCAAATCCAGGCAATTTTATAGCCTACAGCGGCTTAAACTGCTCAAACGTTTCTTGACAATTCCGGCAATGGTGTACCGCACGGCAAGCCGTCGGACCAAAAGGTGAAATCAAAAAGGTATTGTTGGAGGAGCACTTGGGACAAACCGCATTCTGCAAGACCTCCAAAGTAAGCATCCCATCGAAGGCCGGAGGAGGGGAAAGGCCGAAGTCTTTCAGGAGCACCCGCCCACGCGGGCTGATCAGGTTGGTCGACCAAGGTTCATTGTACATGACGTCGACCCGACTTTCTTTTACACCATGCGCGGTAAGCACCTGCACGATGTTTTCCTTCATATGGTTGATCGCAGGGCAGCCAGCAAAAGTCGGCGTCAGTTGCACGACAACCGCGCCATTCTCATCGATCAGGACGTCACGAATCACCCCCAAATCCACGACGGAAATCACAGGTATCTCGGGATCCTTGACTTCCTGCAAGGCTTCGTAGACTTCGTCTTGGGTGATCATCACCAGACTGCGTTGGTGTCGATGGCAAAAACTTCGTCCATTTCAGCGAGCAATTTCTCCAGATGCGGTGTATGCTTGCCTTGACGGCCACCATAATGGGCTGTTTTATCAGCAACATTCGGGACTTTCAATCCGCATTCTTTCATGAGTGCCTCGACAGCTTCCACCCAGCGGGCTTCCAATTCTGATTCGGGTGCTTGAATGCCATCCGCAAAAATTGCAGCATCCTGGGCAGTCGGCTCAAAAAGGCTGAATGCGATCGGGTACGCGAAATCAAGTGCTGCTTGCAGGTTGCGATTGGCCTCGTCTGTTGCCCGACCAAGCTGCTTGAGCCACGTCGTCGCATGCAAGTAGTGGTAGCGTTCCTCGCGAAGCAGTTTCTTCGCCAATTCAGCCAAAGGCCTGAAGCTCGAGCGCGTCAATTCCTCCAAACGGATGCTTTCTGCCAAGTCATACAAGGCATGGCGCATCAGGCTGAAGGCATAGTCGCCGATCGGATACTCGACCAATTGGCTGCTCCTGAAAGCATCCGACTTGCGGCCGAAGCCGATTTGGTCGGGTGTGGGCTCGCCAAACAACTCGTTGAGGATCACATAATAGGCTTGAGCATGGCCGATTTCGTCTTGTGCCATAGAGGAAAAGGCAATGTCCTCTTCCAAGATTGGCCCGATGCCGGTCCATTCGCTTTGGCGGTGGCCAAGGATCAAATCGTCATCGCCGATGCGATAGAGCAGGTCTTTGATAGCTTCTACATTCATGGAGCAGAATTCTCAGAATTTACGGAATCAAGGTAGGGGTTGAATTCAACTGATCCTTGAAAAAATGTTATAAAACCGATTACACCAAAGGACAGCAGCTTTACAAAGCAGCCCAGAATTCAGCACAAAGCCTATTTCTGAGAATTCTGTAAATTCTGCTCCGCGTTGAACTTCTGAATGATATGCTTGTTTTTGTAGCCGAATGCCTCGCGGTAGCTTTTGTCGAGGGCTGGCTCAAACATATCAGAGTCGTCGTAGCTCGTCGCCGAAATCGCGCTCGTTTTTGCGACCCAAAGGTTCACGCATTTCATCCGCCGGGCATACTGCTCCTTGGCGAAGATCAATGCGAGTTCTGCATTGGGCGCGTGTACGCTGCCTACATGCACATGTTGCGCACCCCGCGAGGTCTGATGAAAAACCTCGTAGGTCTCAAACTGATCGAGCTCGACCTTGGGCGAATATTCGTTTTCCTCAGGCAGATCTGAACGGCTGATGCGGGGATCCAGTGAATTGATTTTCATTGCTTCGCGGATGAATTAGGACAATGGAGCGACATAAGCACCGCTGTAAACTTTAAGTGCATTTCTGACCCAGGCACCGTTTTCTTCGGCCATGCGACGCACAGCGAGGCGCTCGGCGTTGCAAGGGCCGTTGCCATTGATGACTTCGTAGAACTCGTTCCAATCCGGATCCGAAAACTGCCAGATACCGTCGGCATCCTTGTGAAGATTCGGATCGGGAATCACCAAACCGAGTTCCTTGATCTTTGGCACGTAGGTATCGAGGAAAATGTTGCGCATTTCGTCGTTGGTGGCCATTTTGACTTTCCACCTGACGAGCACTTCCGTGTGTTGGCTCGCCTTGTCGGGTGGCCCGTGGAAGTGCATGATGGGTTTCCACCAGCGGTTGAAGGCTTCCTGCACCATTTGGCGCTGCGTCGGAGTGCCGGTTGCCAAGTGAACCACGGAATCGTGGCCATATTTCAGGTGAAAGGATTCTTCGTAGCAAATCCGCTCCAAGGCGCGGCAATAGGGGCCATAGCTCCCTTTTGCGTTAATCGTCTGATTGACAATCGCGCCGGCATCTATGAGCCAAGCAATCACCGCGGTGTCTGCCCACGTTTTTGCCGGGTAGTTGAATACGTTGCTGTATTTGCTTTTGCCGCTGATCAGGTCATTGATCATTTCCTCGCGGGATTTGCCCAAAGTTTCGGCGGCGTTGTAAAGCAATTGGCAGTGACCGGATTCGTCCTGCACCTTGGCCATGAGCGCCAATTTGCGACGGAAGCCCGGTGCACGTGTGATCCAAGTTCCTTCAGGAAGTGCACCGATGATTTCGCTGTGTGCGTGCTGCTCGATCATGCGAATGAGCTGCTTCCGGTACATAAAAGGCATCCAATCCTGCGGTTCGATCTTCTCGCCGCGGTCGATCTTGGCCTGAAACTCTTCCAACCGGATCGGATCTTCGTCCTTCAGTTCTTTTCCAAAATTGTCAAACTCTGTGACTGTCAACGCTCCGTACATAGAAGTTAAAAGTTAAAAGTGATTAGTGAAAAGTTATCAGTGGGATTTATACGCTGGAGTGTAATTTGAATATCTCGAAAAATTCTCAATTCTCCACTCAGACAGTTCTTACAAGCCCATTCAGCAAAATGCCTGCGAGGTGCTGCCCGATTTCTTCGCTCGAGAGTTCGCCATCGGCGCGATACCAGGTATGCGTCCAATTCAGCGCACTCATAATGGTACGCGTGCTGAATCCTTCGTCGTAGTTTTTGAAGAGGTTTTCCTGAATGCCTTGCCTTACGACTTCCTTGAAAATGGATTCGTATTCATTCCGCAGCATGGCATATTCGCTCCTGCGTGGCTCACCAATATGGCGCCATTCTCTAAAAAACACTGCTGAGGCATCAATGTTGCGGGTAATCACGCCAACGTGGGCGACGATCATATCGGTCAATTTCTTCTGGGTATGCAACTTCGAATTGGCGATGGGCTTGACGGATTCGAAAAACTCGTTGGCGCAACGGTCCGCGATCGTCCAAAGGATGTCTTCCTTGCTTTTATAATGGCTGTAAAGGCTTGCGGCCTCCATGCCAACGGCATCGGCAAGATCTCGAACACTCGTTGCCAAGTATCCTTTTTCATTGAACAGCTTTTCGCCAGCGGCCAAAATCTGCGTTTTTCTTTCCGCAACTGCTTTTACTGCCATTTTGAATCAGCCTACCTAGCATTCGTTAGGCAATAGTCGAAAAAAAAAACGACAATGTCAAGCGGGTTGATATTTATCATGAATCCCAGCCCGAAGGACTTGTTGCCGGCGGCATCGCATTTTCTGGAAAATGAATTGTGCAGATTGTTTTTGCGCCAATCTGAAAGCATCACCGCACAGCCCTTGTGGATGTGGAAGGTATTTCCTGACGGTAAAGTGCAGGTGATCAGGACTTGAGCAGATTCTGACAGCAATCCACATCATATTGGGTAAAAATCTATGAAGGCTTTTTTGAATCTATTGGGGGATATGCTAATTTTATCGCCGATTGTACCTTTTCGCCCCATTTCTGGGGTTGTAAGGCATTAAATTTTCGAGCTCTCAAGGCATGGATATTGTCTCAGGTAATGATGTATTGATGGTTTCGCCCATCTTGGTGCTGCTCTTCACGGGCTTGCTGCTGATGTTGTTGGATGCCTTCAAAATTCACCAACCCCTAGGTTGGGTGGCCGGACTTGGCGTTTTGGCTTCCTGCGTGTTGGCTTTGCCACCCGTTTTGGAAGGTATGGGCGGCACGCTCCAACCATTTTCCATGTACAACATGATGCGTACCGACAGCACATCGGCGTTGGTTCACATCTTTTTATGTATCTCCGGACTTTTTACCCTCTTTTTTGTGGGGGATTTCATGAAAAGGCAGCCGGCAAAGGTGTACGACATCTACGCCTTGCTGGTCTTCTCCTTGACGGGAATGGTCATGTTGGCCAATGCCAATGATTTGATTATGACCTTTATTGGTCTGGAGACCATGTCCATTTGCCTCTACGTGATGGCGGCTATGTACAAAAAGGATCCACGCAGCAACGAGGCCGGCCTCAAATACTTCCTCCTTGGCGCGTTTGCTACCGGCTTTTTTGTCTATGGTATCGCCTTGATTTACGGTGGCGCAGGTTCAACGAATTTCAGTGCCATGGACTTTGGTCGCCTCGTCACTAGTCCATTGTTTTACCCTGGCGTGGGAATGCTGATCATCGGTTTCCTCTTTAAGGTGAGTGCATTTCCCTTTCACGCCTGGACCCCGGACGTTTATTCTGGAACGCCAACTCCCCTCACCGGCTTTATGGCCACGGGGAGCAAGGCAGCCGCATTTATCGCCTTGGCGATGTTCATCAACTTGCATCCTGCCATCGCCGGCGACGACAAGTTGCAGTACGTTATCTTGGGCTGCGCGCTGCTGACAATGATTTATGGAAATATCGTGGCTGCCCGTCAGTCCAATCTCAAGCGTATGTTGGCTTATTCCAGCATCGCTCACTCCGGATATGTATTGCTTGCCATTACGAGCGGCGAGCGCGGGATTGAGGCCGTGATCTTCTACATGTTGATCTACACGCTGATGAACATCGGTGCTTTCGGATTGGTCGGCATGGCCGAAACGACGACAGAAGACAACAATCTTTCCAGTTGGAAGGGTTTTGGACGCACCAATCCTTGGTTGGGCGCTGCACTTTCGATATTCCTCTTTTCATTGGCCGGTATTCCGCCTTTGGCTGGATTCATGGGTAAGTACTTTGTGTTTGCGGCAGCGATCAGCAGCGGAATCATTGTTCCTGCGATCATCGGTATCCTTACCTCTGTCATTGGCGCTTACTATTACATCAGCGTTGTCAAGACGATGTATTTCGACGAGAAAGATACCCCCAAAGTGGTCACATCCAAAGATATGGCGCCGACGATGGGCATCGTGTTGTTGGTGATTTTGGTCGTCGCTTTTGGTGTGTTCCCATCCTTGATTCAGGACTACGTGACCAGTGCAATTGGCGGTCAGGCTGCAATGCCGGCTTTGCCACTGACAGGTGTGGTACAGTAAGGATTCCCAATTTTTTTGTTTTTGCCTTAGATTTGCACCTCTTTCGCTGAATCTTCAGCGAAGTTGGTTTCTGTTATCCTCATTCCTGAAATTGTTTACAAACCCATGAATCTTCAAGACGCCATTGCGCACCCGCTGTTTGAAAAATTGCGGGAAACGACACGAAAGCTGGGCGTGCGCAGCTACGTGATCGGAGGCTATGTGCGCGACCACATGCTTGGACGCACCTGCAAGGACATCGACATTGTCGTCGAAGGAAAGGGAATCGACTTGGCAAGGGCATTTGCAAAGGACATCGGCAGCGATGGATTTTCGTTTTTCGAGAATTTTGGAACTGCCATGGTCATGTTTGGGGACTATCAAGTCGAATTTGTCGGTGCCCGCAAGGAAAGTTATCGCCGCGAGTCCCGCAAGCCCATCGTCGAAGAGGGAACGCTGGAGGATGACCAAATCCGTCGCGATTTCACGATCAATGCCATGAGCATTTCGTTGAACGAAGACGATTACGGGCAATTGGGAGATCCTTTTGATGGCGTTTTGGACCTTCGGGACCGGATTGTCAGGACGCCGACCGATCCGGATGTCACCTTTAGCGACGATCCTTTGCGCATGATGCGTGCCATTCGATTTGCAACCCAACTCAATTTTGTGATTGAGGATGAGACCTTTGATTCCATTGCGCGCAACAAGGACCGGATTTCGATTGTCTCGCAGGAGCGCATTACCGAGGAGTTGAATAAGATCATCCTGGCCAAATACCCATCGGTCGGATTCAATTTGTTGTTTGAGGCCGGGCTGTTGCACATCATCTTTCCGGATTTCGTGAAGTTGCATGGTGTGGACATTGTCGATGGCCGCGGTCACAAGGACAATTTTCACCATACCCTTCAAGTCGTGGACAATGTCTGCGCCCTGACGGATGATCTATGGCTGCGTTGGGCAGCCGTGTTGCATGACATTGCTAAGCCTGCAACCAAAAAGTACTATCCCAAGCAAGGCTGGACCTTCCACGGGCATGAAGACATGGGCGCTCGCTGGGTGCCACGCATCTTCCGTGACCTGCGCCTTCCGCTGGACGGGAAAATGAAATTTGTGCAGAAACTGGTCAAGCTGCATTTGCGGCCGATCGTTTTGGCTCAGGAAATCGTGACCGACAGTGCGGTGCGCAGGCTCATGTTTGAGGCGGGCGAAGACATTGACGCTTTGATGAAGCTTTGCCGCGCCGACATCACGACACGTAACGAGAAAAAATTCGAAAAGCACCTGCGCAACTTTGCGCTCGTCGAGCAGAAGATCATCGATCTCGAGGAGCGCGACCGCATCCGCAACTGGCAGCCGCCATTGTCGGGCGAAATGATCATGGAGCTGTTCAATGTACCTCCAGGGCCGATTGTCGGCCATATCAAAAGCGCTGTGCGCGAAGCGATTTTGGATGGTGTCATTCCAAACGAGGAAGGTCCGGCGATCGACTTGGCAAGGGATGTCGCGACAAAACTCCTTGGCAGAAAATCCAACGAAAAATAGGATATTTACCAAGATGAAATCTTGGCGAATGAAAGGATCCATTTTGCGTCGCAGCCTCTTGCCGGCCGTTTTATTGCTCGTTTTGATAGGTTCGGGACAATTCAACTTGCATGCCCAACGGGGAATCGGCTTTCGATTCGGGTCCGATTTTAACCACTTTTTCCGCGCTGAGGAGCATCCTTTGGTGGATGGATGGTGGAGCAATCTGGTTTTCGGATCTTACTACGAAGCCTATTTCCAGGATGGCGGCGCTCAAATCGGCCTGAATATTCTCTATAAAAATGACCGTGAAAAGGGATTTCCCAATTTTCCAGTCGTGCAGCGCGATTGGCGGGCTGGTCAAAACATCGGCCTGACAGCTTTGGAGTTGGACTTCAAAGTAGGGCCGCGATTTGGCCTGTTTAACCCCAAAATCGGCGCGCAGGTGATGTATTGCCTCCGCCGAGAAGGCTTTTTGGAACAAGGTGACAGTTCAAGCTTGAACCGCACCTATTTTCAACTGCCCTTTGGATTGAGTTTGGAAGGGCCGACCGGCTACGGCAGCGTGGGATTTGGCGTATTCTACAGCGTCGGCATGAACAACGTCATCAAAGCGCCGACACCAGGACTACGCGACTACGACGGCTCCAAAATCAGAGGCCTCCGCTTCGAATTGAACATTGTCTTCTCCGCAGGCGAGCAAAAGGAAAAGCATCCCGACAAGATTTACGACCCCGAGACAGGGGAGGAGATTGTGCCGAATGATGATGGGAGGTAGGGATTCCTACCAATAGAACTTCATCGAGAAATTGTTACCCCCTCACCCCAACAACCCCTCCGCCTTCGCAACAGCCTTCGCAATCCCAGCTGCATCCTTACCGCCGGCGCTTGCAAAAAACGATTGTCCGCCGCCGCCGCCTTGGATTTCCTTGGCGATTTCGCGGATCAAGTTGCCTGCATTGACCGTTTTGGCGGCATCCAAGTCCTCGGTGATGACCACGTTGAGCATCGGCTTGCCATCAAAGATGGCGCCGAGCACGATCACCGCATTCGTCAAGCCCTTGCGCAGGTCAAAGGCCAAGGTCTTCAGTTCCTTGTCGCTCGGAACCTCTACCACTTCGTTGATCAGCGTCAAATTGCCGACGGATTTTGCACGTGCAAGCAAACCTTCCTTCAGGTCGCCGACTGCTGCTGCTTGCAGCTTCTGAAGATCCTTTTCGAGCTTTTTGTTGGCGTCGAGCAGGGTTTCCAAGGCTTTGGCCGGATCCTGCGGATTGCGCAACAAATCCGTCAAGCTCTCCAAAATCGCCAATTTTTGCTCCATGTATGTGATCGCGCCATCGCTCGTCACAGCCTCGATGCGGCGTACGCCGGTCGAAATCGAACCTTCGCTCACCAATTTGAAGAGGCGAATTTCGCTCGTATTCTGCACGTGCACGCCACCGCAGAGCTCCACGGAATATTTCGGATCGAATGTGATCACCCGCACGGCGTCGCCGTACTTTTCGCCAAAGAGCATCATGGCACCCAAGGTCTTGGCCTCCGAAATGGGGACATTCCGGCGCTCGGACAAGGCAATGCCTTCTGCAATTTTCGAATTCACGATGCGCTCCACCTCGGAAATCTCGGCATCGGTCATTTTTTGGAAATGGCTGAAGTCAAAGCGCAGGATCTGATCCGAGACCAAGGAGCCTTTTTGCTCGACGTGCGTGCCCAAAACGCGGCGCAAGGCGGCGTGGAGCAAGTGCGTCGCGCTATGGTTGGCACGGATGAGGCGACGACGTTCGGCATCGACCTCGGCTGCCCATTCGCCGGTTGCGATTTCAGGCAATTCCTCGACAAAATGGATGATCAGGTCATTTTCCTTCTTGGTGTCGAGCACCTTGAGGGTTTCATTGGCGCTGCGGAGGAAGCCTGTGTCACCGACTTGTCCGCCAGACTCTGCATAAAAAGGTGTGCGGTCAAGCACGACCTTGATACACTTTGCCTTTGGCTGTCTCGAGCGTACGGTAGCGGGTGATCTGCGAAGTTCCCTCGGTGGTTTCGTAACCCGTGAAAACCGGCATGCCATTCATCGGTTGCACTTCCACCCAGTCGCCGGTTTTGACTTCGCCTGCTGTACGACCCCCGTCTCGCTGTGCCTTCAATAACGCCTCAAACGTATCCTCATCCACGGACCAGCCTTGCTCTTTGGCCATGACCTTGGTCAAGTCGATCGGGAATCCGAAACGGTCATAAAGGTTGAAGGCAAATTGCCCATCGATGATGCGGACATTGTTTTGATGTTCGCGGACGTACTCGTCAAACAGGCGCGTACCACGCTCCAGCGTACGCAGGAAGCTTTTTTCCTCCTCTTCGATGACCCTTTTGATGAATGCTTTTTGTGCATTGACCTCGGGGAAGACGTCGGCATAAATTGCAGCGAGCACATCGACCAAACGGTAGAGGAAAGGCTCCGTACGTCCCAGAAATTGGAATCCGTAGCGGGAGGCACGACGCAGAATCCGGCGCACGACATAACCTGCCTTGCCATTCGAAGGAACCTGACCGTCGGCGATACAGAAACAAATCGAACGAATATGGTCCATGACCACGCGCATCGCAATGCTTTCTTCCTCGGTGCGACCGTATTTGCAGCCGTATTCCTTCTCCAGAAAATCGATGTACGGGCGGAAAAGGTCGGTGTCGTAATTGCTTTGTTTGCCTTGCAGCGCCATGCAAAGGCGTTCGAAGCCCATGCCGGTGTCCACATTTTTGGCAGGCAACGATTCCAATGACTTGTCTGCCTTGCGGTTGAACTCCATGAACACGAGGTTCCAGATTTCCACCACCTGCGGATGATCGTTGTTGACGTGGTCGCGGCCAGGCGATTTCGCTTTTTCTTCGGCACTGCGAATGTCCACATGGAGTTCGGAGCAAGGCCCGCAAGGACCGGTGTCGCCCATTTCCCAGAAATTGTCCTTTTTGCTGCCGCGCAAGATATGGGATTCATCCACCCATTTTTTCCATTCTTCAAGGGCATCCACGTCTTCGGGCATATTGTCGCCTTCATCGCCGCCAAAAATGGTCACATAGATGTCGTCTTTGGGGATCCCGAAGGTGTTGTGCAGCAAATCCCAAGCCCAGGCAATCGCATCGGTCTTGTAATAGTCGCCAAACGACCAGTTTCCCAACATCTCAAACATGGTATGGTGGTAGGTGTCGTGGCCCACATCGTCCAAGTCGTTGTGCTTGCCGGATGCGCGCAAGCATTTTTGTGTATCGGCGATGCGCAGGGCTTTAGGTGGTTTGATGCCCAAGAAATTGTCCTTAAATTGAGCCATCCCGGAGTTGTTGAACATCAGGGTCGGATCGTCTTTGGCAATGATCGGCGCACTCTCAACGATGAGATGTTGGCGTTCTTGGAAGAATTTGAGGAATTGACTGCGTATTTCGCTCGAAGTTTTCATGCTGGAAAGCCCTTTATTTTTCTCACACTGCACGGTGGATAAATTATCACGACCGCTTGCGTTTAAGTTTTTTAGTTCTAATTTTGAATCTGTGGATAACCTGTGGATAAGCTGTCACCGCCTGTGGGGGTTTCAGTATCCGTCAGAAATATCGAAATTTGCGCGGCCATTGCCGCATGGAATTCTGCCTTCATAAAAAGGCTGTAAAACTAGGAAAAAAACGTCAACTGTATGGCTAAAATCAAATATTACTACGATACAGAGACCTGCAACTTTGAGAAAGCCAACATGGATTCGCATACCATTTTGCGAACTGTGCTGTCTTATCTGATGGTTTCCGGTGTCGTGGCGATTTTGGTGGTGGTCTATTTGTTCTATTTTTCTTCGAATCCATTGACGGAGCAGCTCAGGCAAGACAACCGGGACCTATCCCTTCAGCTTGAAAAGTTTGATGAAGCGATTGCCTCTCTTGAAACGGATTTGGAGGCCCTCCATCAAAAGGACGAAGACGTTTACCGTGCCATTTTGAAAGCAGACCCCATCAAGGATGAGTGGGAGGCGGGTTCGGGCGGTTCTGCGGAGTTCAAACCCTTTGAAAAGGAATCGCTGCAGGAAACCGACATGCGCATGGATGCCTTGAATAGCAAAGTCAAGATCCAAAGGGAGTCGTTTCGCCGATTGCTCGCCATGTATGCAGTGCGAGAGGATGAAATGAAGCACATGCCTTCCATCCGGCCGATTGCCAACGATTGTATCAGTGGGTTTGGCTATCGTTTTCATCCGATCCTGAAAGTCAGGAAACTCCATACCGGGCTTGACTTTGGAGCACCGATGGGTACGCCGATCTATGCAACGGCTGAAGGTACAGTGATCAATGCCAATCACGGGGCCAATGGATATGGACTTTGTGTGGACTTGCAGCACGGATTTGGCATTGAAACAAAGTATGCCCACTTAAGCAAAGTCGCTGTGAAGGTGGGGCAGAAGGTTAAGCGAGGGGACTTGATCGCTTATTCGGGAAATTCAGGATTGTCAAAAGGCCCTCACTTGCACTACGAAATCAAAAAAGACGGTGTCAAAATCGATCCCATTGATTATTTTTACTCGGATTTGACGCCTGAGCAGTACGTGAGTTTCAAACGTCAGGCCAATCAGATCAATGAGTCAATGGACTGATGGAAGAGCAAGAAGACATTCAGAAGAAGTATTACACGATTGGTGAAGTGGCAGACATGTTGGATGTCAAGCCCTCGCTCATCCGTTTCTGGGAGACAGAGTTTCCCCAATTGAGCCCACGCAAAAATCGCAAGGGAAACCGCACCTACACCGAGGCCGATATCGCGATGCTCAAGACCATTTATTATTTGGTCAAAGAGCGCAAATTCACCCTCAAAGGTGCCCAAGACAAACTCAAGCAGAATCCCAAAGATCTTGAATACGAGCAACGCACCCGAGAAACTTTATTAAAAGTGCGTGGATTCTTGGCAGAATTGAAAGAATATCTTTAAGTTTGCCCTCCCAATCATCGAGGTGTAGCTCAGTTGGTAGAGTACACGTCTGGGGGGCGTGTGGCCGCTGGTTCAAGTCCAGTCACCTCGACTAAAGGAAAATAAGGCTGTCCAACGCGGATGGCCTCTTTTTTTGCGCGGTTTCCTTGTTTTCCTGTGGACAATTAGCCCAAATTTGCTCAAGAAAATTTGTTCATTTTGAAACCCCAAGCCGCCTAGTCGGCATTTTTTGATCATCTGGACCGAATTCAATGGCTCATCCCACTGCAACCGAGGCAATCAAGGCCCGTATCGATCAGCTCACAGACGAGTTGAATGCCCACAACCACCGCTACTACGTCTTGGCAGCGCCGACGATATCGGATTTTGAGTTTGACAAACTCCTGCGTGAGTTGCAGGACCTGGAACAGCAATTTCCTGATGCCATGCGGCCCGATTCGCCGACGATCAGAGTGGGAGGGACGATCACCAAGGATTTTCCGCCATTTATCCACAAACGTCCGATGCTCAGCCTGCAAAATACCTACAGCAGGGAAGAGGTCGATGACTGGCTCAAATCCGTGGAAAAACTCTTGGAGGGACAGTCCTTCACGTACATCGTGCAGCACAAATACGACGGTGTTTCCTTGAGTCTGCACTATGACAATGGCATTCTCACTGCTGCTTCCACACGTGGCGACGGCGTCCAAGGAGATGAAATCACGGCCAATGCCAAAACCATTCAAACCGTGCCGTTGCGGGTAAAACATGCAGCCATTCCCGCTGAATTTGAGGTCAGAGGCGAAGTGTTGATGCACGTTGCGCCCTTTAATGCCCTCAATGACCAACGTGAGGAAAACGGGGAGGCGCGCTTGATGAATCCTCGCAACGCAACCGCAGGCACCCTGAAAAACCAAGATTCCAGCGTGGTTGCTTCGCGGCCACTGACCTTTTATGCCTATCAACTTTATTCTGACGGCGCCTTGCCCGATACGGATGGTGCGCAGCAAGCCCTCCTTCGCGAATGGGGTTTCAAGGCCAATGAAAACGTCGGCATCTGCAAAAACATCGACGAGGTATTTGAATACATCAACCATTGGGACAAACACCGCGACGAACTTCCTTACGAAATTGACGGCATTGTCATCAAAATCAACGAAGTAGCTGTTCGCGAGGCGCTCGGATTCACGAGCAAGTTTCCCCGGTGGGCCATCGCGTTCAAGTATCAAGCCGAGCAGGCCGAGACCGAATTAAAATCGGTAAGTTATCAAGTAGGCCGCACGGGCATCGTCACGCCGGTTGCCAATTTGGAGCCTGTATTGCTTGGCGGAACCATGGTCAAACGCGCCTCCTTGTACAATGCCGATGAGATCGAACGGCTTGGCTTGCATGTGGGTGACATCGTGCGCGTAGCCAAAGGCGGCGAAATCATTCCCAAAGTGATTGAGGTCGTATTGCCAATGCGCAAGGCAGGCTTGGAGCCGGTCGTTTTTCTCACACACTGCCCGGATTGCGGGACGGCCCTGCAAAAGAATGAAGGCGAGGTCGGTTCATTTTGCCCCAACGCAGCAACTTGCCCTCCGCAGGTCAAAGGCCGAATCGAGCATTTTGTGGCAAGGAAGGCCATGAACATCGACGGACTTGGGGCGGAAATCATTGGGCAATTGGTAGATGCACGCCTGATCAGTGATTACACCGATTTATATGACTTGACATTTTCCCAAGTCGTTGCCATGGATCGATTCGCCGAAAAAAGTGCCAAGAACCTTATAGAATCCATTGCAGCAAGTAAAAATGTCCCTTATCCGAGGGTGGTTTTTGCTTTGGGAATTCGCTTTGTCGGTGAAACGGTGGCCAAAAAACTCGTCAAACAATTCCAGACGATCGATGCATTGGCGGCGGCCACGAAGGAAGATATTCTACAGATCCACGAAATCGGAGAACGTATCGCCGAAAGCATTCTGGAATTTTTTGGAAGTGAGATCAACCAAGCCCGTTTGGCAAGGTTGAAGGCTGCAGGTTTGCAATTTGAGCTGGCAGAAGGGGAGAAGGCTGTTTCTCAAAAGCTTGCCGGAATGAGTTTTGTAGTTTCGGGTACTTTTGAACACTTCAGCCGGGACGGAATCAAGGATGTGATCGAGGCGAATGGAGGCCAAATCAAAGGCTCCGTCTCGCCAAAAACGACCTACCTGCTTGCGGGCGCAGATGCAGGTCCTTCCAAGCTTGACAAAGCCGCCAAAGACAAGGTCAAGGTGCTCTCTGAGCAGGAATTCAGGGAGATGCTCGCATGAATTGGCTACAATCCCTGAGGCATCGCTATGCAGTGCGCACGTTTGAAAAGCGCGCGAAGAAGGTCAGTTTTCCGCATGCCTTTGTGGACCTCGACCGCGCAACCTCCATCGGATTTGTCGTGAACATCGAGCAATTTTCTGCGGACAATCTTGTGTACTTTACCAAGTACATCACCCACCTCGAAGACAAGGGGAAAAAGGTGGTTGTGGTCGAAATCAGCTACGGACGCAAGGCAGAACCCATGTTTCACGACTCCAATCAGTCTATTTTTATCGGAAGACAGCAGATGAATTGGCTGCAATTTCCTTCGATTAAACGGATGCAGGAGCTGAATTCGGCCAATTTGGATATCCTGGTCAACCTCGATACATCGGAAAAGTTGACCTCGCGTTTTGTTTGCGGTTTGTCAAATGCCAAAACCCGCGTAGGTGTGCACGAGGCAAGTTTTGTTGCCTATTACGAATTGTTATTGCAGGTTCCAATGGAGATGAAACTGAACAAGATATTGGAGACCTTTGAGTTCTATTCCAAAATGCTTGAGAAATGAGAAAATTTCAGGGAACAGGTGTGGCGATGACCACGGCTTTTTTATCAGATGATGCGCTGGACCGCGACGGCATCACCAAATTGACGCATCATCTTGTGGATGGCGGCGTTGAATTTTTGGTGATTCTGGGGACCACTGGAGAAGCGGCTACGATTTCTGCCAAAGAGCAGGAAACGGTTGTGGAGACCGTGATGGCTGCAAATGCCGGACGCTTACCGGTTGTGCTCGGCGTCGGCGGCAACAATACATCCGAGGTGATTGAAAAGGCGCGCAATTGGTCCTCCAAATACAAGCCCGATGCATTGTTGTCGGTGAGTCCCTATTACAGCAAACCTTCACAGGAAGGCATTTTTCGGCATTTTTCGGCGATTGCAGAGGCCGTGACCACGCCGATCATCCTGTACAACGTGCCTGGCCGCACAGCGAGCAACATGACATCTGCGACGACCTTGCGACTTGCGCATGCCTACAAGCATATCATTGGCATCAAAGAGGCAAGTGGCCTTTTTGAGCAAGCGATGGAGATCATTCGGGATCGCCCTGAAGGTTTTTTGGTGCTTTCGGGAGATGATGCCATCACCTTGCCGCTGATCGGAGCCGGCGCCGACGGTGTGATTTCGGTGGTTGCCAACGCATTGCCGAGGCAATTTGGGGAAATGGTGCGCCAAGCACTTACCGGCGACTTTGCGAATGCCCGGAAGCTTCATTACCCCATGTTGCGTTTCACACAGCAATTGTTTGCCGAAGGGAATCCTGTCGGGATCAAGTCAGCCCTTTCCTTGCTCGGCATCGGGGGCGATCATGTGAGAATGCCGTTATGGCCCGCAAGTGAGGGTTTGCGCGCGCAATTGCAGCAGGAGTTGTCTGCAATGGGAATGCGCTAAGCCGCGAAACGTTGCTTGAAAATGGAAAGGGATGGATACACGCGTATCCATCCCTTTTCATTTTGCGCTTTTAGACACAAAAAAAGGCAAGAACGCAGTCTTGCCTTATTTCTTCAAGATCAAAAGGATCAACCTTCGTTCTTGCTGTCTTGAACTTCCTTGCGGATGTCCTGAGCCATGACCTTCAAGTCCTGCATGCCCTTGCGGATACGCGTACCTGCAGCCTTATTGCTCTTGTTGTAGAACTTGTCAAAGTCGCCTTCGAGACCCATGACCAGATGCTTCAGTTGTTCAAATCTACTCATCTCTTTAAAATAAATGTGTTGGTATTCATGCGAAGATAGGCAATTGGGCAAAAGAAACTACCGACGTCGGCTAATAATTTTACACATTCCAACCGCCAATTGTTCATAAATGGGCAAAAAGAAAACGGTTACCCCAAAGTAACCGCTTTCTTGATTCCCAAATGAATCAAAGCGCACCAATTTGAAGCGGTGCACCTTGCTTGTAAGCGCCTGATTCGACCTTTGCACGGATCTCCTCAAATGCGTTCAAGGTATATTCCACGTCTTCCATGGAGTGGGTAGCAGTTGGAATGATGCGCAGCATCAGTTCGCCACGCTCGACCACAGGATAGGTCACCACGGAAACAAACAGATTGTAGTTCTGACGGAGGTCGATGATCATGCGGGCAGCTTCCTCATACGAGCCCTTCAGGTAAACTGGAGTGACCGGAGATTCAGTGATGCCGATGTCAAAATTCCGCGCACGCAAGCCTGATTGGATCGCGTTGACGATGCTCCAGAGTTTTTCGCGCATTTCCGGCGAATTTTTCAGGAGTTCGAGTCGCTTCAATGCCCCTACAGCCAATGGCATCGGGAGCGTTTTTGCGTAGATCTGCGAACGCATGTTGTAGCGGAGGTAGTTGATGACATTCTTGTCACCGCAGACAAATGCGCCAATGCTTGCCATCGACTTGGCGAAGGTGCAGAAAAGCACATCAATCTTGTCTTGGCAGCCAAGGTGTTCGCCGGTACCGATACCTGTAGCGCCCATGACACCAAAGCCGTGTGCATCGTCGACCAACAAACGGAAGTTGTAACGGTCTTTGAATGCGGCAATTTTGTCGAGTTTGCCGAGGTCACCCTTCATGCCAAAAACACCTTCGGTGATCACCAAAATGCCGCCGCCCGTCTTTTCGACGATTGCAGTTGCTTTTTTGAGGCGATCCTCAAATTGGTCCATGTCATTGTGCTTGAAAACGAAGCGCTTGGCAAGCGTCATCATCATGCCATCCATGATACAGGCATGGCTCAGTTGGTCATAGACGATCACGTCGTGACGGTCAACCAAGCTCTGGATAATGGAAACTTGACCCTGGTAACCAAAGTTGAGCAGATATGCATCTTCCTTTTGCATGAATTCGGCCACCTCACGCTCAAATTGCTCGTGGATGTCGGTGTTGCCGGTAAGCATGCGGGAACCCATGGGATATCCCAAGCCATACTTCACTGCAGATTCGCCATCGGCTTTACGCACTTCCGGGTGGTTGCAGAGGCCCAAGTAGTTGTTGAGCGACCAATTGAGGACTTTCTTTCCACGGAAAGTCATCCAAGGTCCGACTTCGCCTTCCAATTTTGGAAAGGTGAAATATCCGTGGCCAACTCCGGCAAATTGCCCAAGGTCGGCCTTCATCATCTTATCAATCTTACTGAAAATGTCCAAGTCTCTAAGCGTTTAGGTTGAACCAAAATGCACAAATCAGGTGCAAAATTACAATCAAATGCTGAAAGTCAAAAAATTAGGCCCGTAAGGGTCATACTCTCAAGCGCCGCAAGGTCGGGATTCTTGAAATATTCGAAAACTTGAGTTATTCACCAATCTTGATAAACTCTGCACATCGCTCAAAATCCCTCGAATTGCAATAAGTACATCGGAGCAGCGTTTCCAGAAGGAGATTGTGCAATTTTGCCGTGGAATACTGAAGTTTCTCGTGCACGATTCCGTTGGAATACCTTATCTTTGCGCCCTGTATGCGAAAAATCGTTGTCCCATTTCTTCTACTCACCAGTTTGGTATTGTTGGTGGCCCTCTCAGGCTGCGATCCGTATAAGAAATTGGCCAAGAGCGATTCCATTGCCGACAAGGACAGCGCCGCGACCGCTTACTACAAACACAAAAAATACGACCAAGCGGTTTTTCTGTTTGAGGAGCTCATGGCCGTGTACCGCGGTCATCCCCGGATGGAGGAAATGTACTATTACTATGCTTACTGCCGCTATTTCATGGGCGAATTGGTGACTGCGGCATTCTACTTTGACGACTATTCCCAGAAATATCCAGGCAGCAAGCATGCCGAAGAGTTTGAGTTCATGACCGCTAAATGCTACTATCAGATCTCGGATCCCTATTATTTGGACCAGAAATACACGCAAAAGGCAATCAATCAGTTCCAATTGTTCCTCAGCCGGCATCCTGATACCGAGCACAAGGAAAAGAGCATGACTTACTTGACGGAACTGCGTGAGCGTTTGGCAAAAAAGGCATTTGAACAGGCGTTGCTCTATCACAAGATCGGCTACCACAAAGCTGGCGTCGAGGCTTTTAAAGTGATGATCAACGAATACCCGGATTCGAAATTTAGAGAGGAATCGCAATTCCTCCTCGTGAAATCGGCGGTGGATTTGGCCGCATCCAGCATCAGTAGCAAGCGCCTCGATCGCTACAACGAGGCCATGGAATTTCATGAAAAGTTTGTAGAGAAGTTTCCTTCGAGTAAATTTGCTGATCAAGCTGAAGGTCTGCGATCTGAAATCGAGCGAAATCAAAAGAAATTGCTGGAAGAAAAGGCCAAAGACGACGAAAAAGCAGCCTTTGAGGTGTTTAAGCGGTCAATGACTGCGGTAATGGAAGCAAGTGAGGAGGACGTTCGAAAGGAAGAATACGCCAAATCACTCGACGCCTACCGCAGTTTTCAGGAGAAGTATCCCAACAGCTCCTACCTCGCAGATGCCGATCGGTTGTTTCAGCAATACGAAGAGAAGTTCAAAGAATAATTGAATACAGTACATGGAGAATAATTTCCTGCCCCTGAACTTGGACGATATGAGTTACCCAACCGGTAACATCTATAAGTCTGTGTCCATCATTGGAGCCCGTAGCAATCAGTTTACCGTTGCGATCAAGGAAGAACTTGGTCGTCGCTTGGCAGAATTTGCACCTGCACACGACAATTTGGATGAGATCACGGAAAACCGTGAGCAAATCGAAATTTCGCGTCACTACGAGCGCCTTCCAAAGCCAACGCAAGTGGCCGTCGAAGAGTTCATGGCCCATCGCGTCTATTGGAGGCACAGGGACAATCCAGCAGACACCAACGCCCCTGAATTGAATCCTTGATACGCCCATGCTTGCCGGCAAGAAAATCATTGTAGGCATCACAGGCAGTATCGCAGCATACAAAGCCGCACTTATGGTGCGGCTTTTCGTTAAGAATGGTGCCGAGGTACGTGTGGTGATGACAGAGGCCGCAAAGCAATTTGTGGGTTCGCTGACGTTTTCCAACCTTTCGCAACAGCCCGTTTTTTCTGGCTTGTGGGACGGAAACTGGACCGAACACGTGCATCTCGGCGCTTGGGGGGACTTGATGGTGGTCGCACCTGCCTCTGCCAATACGCTCTCCAAATTTGCATTGGGCATTTGTGACAATGCGTTGACAGCGGTCTATTTGAGTGCAAAATGCCCCGTTTTGGTGGCACCCGCGATGGATGCAGATATGTATCAGCATCCAAGCACCTTTCGCAATCTCAACCAACTGAAGAAGGATGGCGTTCAAGTCCTCGGGGTTGGAACCGGTTTTCTTGCAAGCGGTTTGGTGGGAGAGGGAAGAATGGCGGAGCCGGAGGACATCCTGGAAGCGGTCATCAACCACTTCGGTCCAAGGCCCTTGCACGGCAAAAAAGTACTCGTTTCTGCCGGACCTACCCGTGAGGCCATTGATCCTGTGCGTTTTATCAGCAATGGCTCCACAGGTACCATGGGCTACGCCCTCGCAAGGCAAGCTGCCAATTTGGGTGCAACCGTCACCCTTGTCTCCGGCCCGGTAGCCCTGTCGCCTGATGGGCCTTGGGAATTGATCAACGTCAATTCGGCAGCGGAGATGTTTGTCGCGATGACAAGCCGTAGTGCTGACCAAGACCTGATCATCATGACAGCCGCCGTCGGCGACTATCAACCGGTCGAATTCAGCCCCACCAAAATCAAAAAAGCGGATAAAAATTTGGTATTGGAGCTTGGCCGCACGCAAGATATCTTGCGGCACCTTGGAGATACAAAGCCCGCAGGGCAGGTTTTGGTGGGCTTTGCCCTCGAGACCAACGATGAAGAAGCGCATGCGCTGGACAAAATGAAGCGCAAAAATCTGGATTTTATCGTCCTGAATTCGCTGCGCGATTCTGGCGCGGGATTTGGTGGCAGTACCAACAAGGTGACTGTATTTGGTCGTGACGGTCAAAAGCAGTCGTTTGAACTCAAAGGAAAAGTAGAAGTTGCGGCAGACATTTTGAATGCCGTATGCAAAACGATTCAACAATGAAACTACGCTGGTTCATCGCAATTGCTGGATTTTTGATGCTTTCGTGTTTGCAGCGCTTGCAGGCACAGGAACTTCAATGCATTGTCAAGGTCTCTGCACCCACGGTCGGGAGTGATCAGTCGATCTATCCGCAGATGGAGGACGCGATCATGAAATATGTCAATTTCAGAAAGTGGACCGATCTCAACTATGAACCGCGGGAGCGCATCAAGTGTCGTTTGCAGATCATCATCAACAATCGCCCCGAAGTCGATCAATTCACCGGGACGTTTCAAGTGCAGGTGATTCGGCCCGTGTTTAATTCAGAGTATGAGTCGATGATCCTTAATGTACAAGACGCCGACATCAACTTCAAATTCGTTCCTTTTACGCCCCTCGAATTTTCAGAGAACAACTACATCGACGAACTCACCTCCTTGCTGAACTTCTACTGCTACATGATCATCGGATTCGATCAGGAAAGTTTTGAGATGGGAGGCGGTGCCGTGCATTTCCAGAAAGCGCAGACGATTGTGAACCTTGCAGGCAACAGCGGAGGAAGCGGATGGCGCAACTATGACGGGACGCGCAACCGCTATTGGCTGGTCAATGATATGCTTGACAACTCCATGCGTCAGATCCACAACATTTTCTATGTGTATCACCGCCAAGGACTTGACCAAATGGAAAAGAATCTTGTAGCCGGTCGCACTGCAGTCTTGGGCGCGTTGCGCGAACTGCAGAAAATGAATCAAAGATTCCCCGGAAAGTACATCACACGCGTTTTTTACACGGCAAAGGGCCCTGAAATCATCCAGATTTTTAGCAAAGCCAACATGCAGGAAAAGGCAGAGGTGATTCGTATCATGAGTGAAGTCGACCCCTCCAATGCCAGCGACTACGAAAAGATCAACGAAGAGAAATAATTGATAATGGAGAATGCAGAATTGAGAATTGCACTTCACTGAACTGAGTCACCATTTTCCATTCTCAATTCTCAATTCTCAATTTTCCATTCCCCATTCCTCATTCTCGTTATATTTGTGATATGGGAAAACGAACGATCCGCATTCCGCGAAGCAAGATTGCAGCAGAATTGCCCAGCCTTTCCGGGAAGAGCGTTCAGGTCGTGATGCTGGACGGGAAAACCCATGCCGGATGCGTTTTGTCCACAAAATCCGACGAAATTCTTGTGGAGGATGTCAACGCAGCCTGGACGGGGAAATCGCGCCATCAACAACGACTGCTTCTTCAAGACATCCATTACATTGTTTACGACCTCATTAGCACTTGGTAAGTCATGCTTCGATCCCTCTACATCGCCAATTATGCCCTCATTGATGAAACCGACATTTTGCTCGGAAAAGGGCTCAACATCCTCACCGGTGAAACGGGGGCCGGTAAATCATTGCTGCTAGGAGCCATCGGTTTGATTTTGGGCCGTCGGGTTGACTACGGCTATATTTTCAACCCCGAGAAAAAATGTGTCGTCGAAGCCGTATTCGAAAATATCCCTGCTGAAACGGCGAATGAACTCAAGAAAATCGAGGATTTTGACTGGGATGATGCCCATTTGGTGATTCGAAGGGAAGCCGCTGCCGATGGGAAGTCCCGCGCTTTCATCAACGATACGCCCGTGAATCTGCAGGTGCTCAAAGACGTCACCGGAATGTTGGTCGACCTGCATGGGCAGCATCAGAATCAAATGTTGCTCGATCCAGATTTTCAGTTGAAACTGCTCGATCAATTTGCTGGAACGACGCCGTTGGCCAGGGAATTCGGGAAAAAACTTGGCGAATTGAGCAAAATTCGGAAGCAGATCGATGAACTGGAGAAAGAGGAAGCCCTCGCTCGTCAACAACAGGACTACTTCCGGTTTTTGGTGGAAGAATTGACGACAGCAAATTTGAGTCTGGAAGAAGAGGCGACCCTGGAAGCCGAACTCGAAATGCTGGAACATGCCGGCGAAATCAAGGAAACGCTGGGATTCGTCAACAGTACGCTTTATGACGACGAATCCTCGGCCTACAGTCAATTGAGCGCCGCGATCGAGCGCCTCGATCGTGCCGCCAAAATCAACGAAAGCATTGGTCAGCATCAGCAAAGCTTGAACGAAGCCCGCATCCTGCTGCAGGAAACGGTCCGCGAACTCGACCGCATCGGCGACAAAATTGACCTTGATCCGGGAACCCTGCAGGCCATGCAGGAGCGTTCGGAGTTTTTGCAGCGCCTCAAGAAGAAATATTCCGTTTCCAATGTCTTCGAATTGATCGCAGCACGGGAAGAATACGCGGCAAAAGTCGGGCATTTTGATTCCTTGGGGAGCCAAATCGAAGACTTGAATATCCGCCTCGCCGAGGCGCGAAAAGAAGTTGCAGCTGCAGGCACGACCTTGGAGGCGTCGCGGAAAAAAGTTGCCTTGACCTTGAATGCGAGCGTGGATGACTTGTTGCGGCAAGTAGGTTTGGAAAATGCCAAGTTTGAGGTGACGATTGGCCGAATCGAAGACGCCAACGGCATCCTGGAAATCGACGGAAAGCGCATCCAGCCCAATCCTTCAGGCATCAATCGGGTGGATTTCAGAATTCGCACCAACGCGGGTTTGCCCTTGGGTTCGCTCGGGCAAATCGCCTCCGGGGGCGAAGTTTCCAGGGTCATGCTCGCCATCAAAGCTGCCCTCGCGGAAAAAGCAGAGCTTTCTGTCCTCATCTTCGACGAAATCGATACGGGCATCTCGGGCGAAGTTGCCAACAAAGTCGGCAAGGTCATGGCGCAACTCGCCAAGCGCTATCAGCTCATCGCGATTACGCACCTGCCCCAAATTGCAGCCAAAGGCGACCATCATTTCCGCATTTACAAGGAAATTGTCGGTGCAGGAACCATTAGCCGGGTGGAAAAACTCGATGAAAACGGTCGCGTGATGGAGCTCGCGCACATGCTCAGTGGCGCAGACCCGAGCGAACATGCAATCAAAAATGCAAAAGAATTGATATCTTCGGCCAAAGGCTGAGCCTCGGCTGCCTGAATTGAATGTATATTTTCCTCAAAAGAAGAAACAACTAGATATGGGTTACAACCTGCTCAAAGGAAAAAAAGGAATCATCTTTGGCGCGCTCGACGAGTCGTCCATTGCTTGGAAAGTCGCTGAAAAGGCCCACGCCGAAGGCGCTGAAATCCTGCTTACCAACGCGCCCGTCGCGCTGCGCATGGGACAAGTGAATCAGCTTGCAGAGCGTTTGGGAACCGTCGTCGTTCCAGCAGACGCCACCGAGATGGCTGACCTCAACAACTTGTTTGACGTCGCCGCAGAGCGCTTCGGCAAGGTCGATTTCATCCTGCATTCGATCGGAATGTCGCCCAACGTGCGCAAAAACAAGGGTTATACCGAGCTCAACTACGATTGGTACCACAAGACCCTCGACATTTCGGGGATGTCGTTTCACCGCGTGATGCAAGTCGCCTACGAGCGCGACATGATGAACGAATGGGGCAGCATCCTGGCGCTGAGCTACATCGCTGCGCAACGCACATTCGCAAAATACAATGACATGGCGGAGGCCAAAGCGCTGTTGGAAAGCATCGCGCGTAGCTTCGGCTACCACTTCGGCAAAGCCAAAAAGGTCCGCGTCAACACGATCAGCCAAAGCCCGACCCCGACGACAGCCGGTTCCGGTGTGAAAGGCTTCGACAAAATGCTTGATTTCGGCGAAAAGCTCAGCCCGCTCGGCAACGCCACCGCCGACGAATGCGCAGATTATTGCATCACCCTCTTCAGCGACCTCACCCGCAAGGTGACCATGCAAAACCTCTTCCACGACGGCGGCTTCAGCAGCGTCGGCATTTCGGAGGATTTGCTGGAAGCGTTATGAGAGAATTGAGAATTGAGAATGGAGAATGTCCTTTGGGGTGTTCTCCATTTTTTATTTTTCGGGAATCGCAGAAATGGAGCACGGTTCATTTTCTCTGGTGCTTAATTTTCCATTCTCCATTTTCAATTATTCATTAACTTGTGGCATGAAGGGAAATTTGATTTCTGCAGGAAAATCTTGCGCCTTTTTGGGCTTGGCCTTGATTTTGGGAGGCTGTGCCGCCAAATTGGAGGGGCCGGTGCCCGATTCCGGGTCTGCCGATTTCTCCCGAACGGTAGCGTTTGGCGGTTCGGCGATGTCGGGGATGAAAGACGGGGCTTTGTATGCCGAAGGGCAACGGACCTCGATTCCGATGTTGGTGGCCAAGCAGCTCGCCATGGCGGGCGGAAATCTGCTGTCACAGGCCGAGATTCCTGCGGGTTTGTCGTTGGGTTTGAATCCATATCCTTGGGAGACGCCTTACCAAACCAAAAGCCAACTCGGAGACCGCACCGATTGCAATGGCGAAGTCAGTTTGGGGCCTGTCAAAACAGCCTTGACGGAGAATGACCTTTCTGGAACGGCAATTTGGGACCGTCATCTCGGCATCATTCATGATTTTACGGTGCCTGGAGCAGGACTTTGGGACTTGGATCGCAAAGACTTGGGAGATGATCATTTGATGGGAGGGGCTTCTGTATTCGCTTCGCGTTTGCCATTCGCAGGCACCAACAAAAGCATTTTTGAAGCAGTTGTGGAAATGCAACCCACGTTTGTGATTGCTTGGCCGGGCATGGACGACATGTGGAACTGGGCGAGCAAGGGTGGTACTGGAACGCCAATGCCAAGCCCCGCCGCATTCAGGTCCAAGCTCGATTCGATTCTTTCCGTCTTGTCCGCAGGTGGTGCGAAAGGTGTTTTGGCCACGATTCCTGACGTGCTGGACATTCCATTCTTCACGACGATCCCCACAAGGGCCTTGGTATTGGACTCCGCCAATGTCCACGACTTGAATACACTTTATGGCACGGGCGGCATTGACTTGGAGTTTGTAATCGGCGAAAATGGCTTTGTCGTGGAAGATTCCAATTCTCTCTATGGCATCCGTCAGTTGACTGCCGACGAATTTTTGACGCTTACCGTGCCGCTGGACTCGATGAAATGCTTCAAAATGGGCGTTTTGTTCAAGATGATTCCTGACCGTTGTTCGTTGATCGACCGCGAATTGCAATTGTTACGTTCCAACATCGCTGGCTACAATGCTGCCATCGTGGATTTGGCCGCGCAGTATGATTTTGCTGTGGCCGACATGGCGGCTTACTATACGCAGGTCAAGTCGGGAATCCGGTTTGACGCGGTTGACTTTACTGCCGAATTTGCATCAGGAGGCTTCTTTTCCTTGGATGGCTTCGGGCCAAATGCCAAGGGAGCCGGATTGATCGCGAATGCGTTTTTGGATGCCATCATGGCGAAGTACGGTGCTGTACTTCCAAAGGTGGCCATTGACGATTTGAACGGCGTATTGTTTCCCTGATCGGACTTCTTCGAAATGCAAAAGGGCTGGCAAAATGAATTTGCCAGCCCTTTTGCGTGAAGGAAAACCTGCTTATTGAAGGACGACGCGCAGGGTGCGCGAGAATTGCTCTCCTTCGACTTTCACCAGGTAAATTCCTGCTGCCAAACCTTGGCGGTCGAGGCGAACAGCTGCTGCGCCGTTCACGTTTCCAGTGGAGACCATTCTACCTGTGGCATCGATCAAGCTATAATCCCAATTGGCAGGCACTTCGCCACTCAATTGAATGTCAAATGCTTGTTGCGCAGGATTTGGGAAAACCTCCATTTGAATCCGGGAAATGGCATCGGCCTGACCAGCAAGCGGATCACAAGTGGTAGGCTCATTGCAAACCAAGTGATGCATGAAATTGCTGATGATATTCACGGTTGTCACCAAATCGGCTCCACCGTTGATGTGCGGGGTATGATCGCCGCCGGGATAAGTCCAAAAACAATTGTCAATGCCCAACTCAACGGCTTTGGCGGTGATGCTTGCGCTACCATCGACGACAAAAATCGGATAGAAGCCAGCGACCGTGATCATGGCAGAGCCATAAGGAACCACGGCGTCCTGATCGCCATGAAGGCTTACAATCGGTTCATCATTGGCAGTCATCCAAGCGGTATCCGCGAGCATGCCACAAACATTGACGACGCCATGAATGCGTGAGCTGTAGCCAGGGTTACCACTGTTTCCTTCGATACCGCCGCCGGTTCCTGCCAAGGTGGTGTCGATGTAGCTCGGCATTTCGTTGATGTCGTCCAAGAACGCATAGTGGCAGGCAGAAACTGCGCCTGCAGATACGCCGCCAATGTAGAGGCGATTGGTGTCAATGCGGTAAGGATTGCCGTTTTGGGCACTTTTGTAAAGAAATCGAACGGCAGCTTTGAAGTCAGCCACTGCACGCCACACAGAAGTGGAGGCCTTGATGGAGTCAGGGCCGGGGAAAGGAAGTCCGGCCATACCCAAACGGTATTCGACAGATGCGATCACAAACCCGCGCTTGCTCAAAGGATCTGCCAAGCTTGTAATGTCCACCGCATCCTTGCTGCCGCCGACAAAACTGCCTCCATGCTCCATCACGATGATCGGGCGCAGCGGTTCGTTGTCTCCCGTAGGTTCCCAAATGTCCATCTCCAAGGATTGGTTTTGCCCTTGCAGGTTGATGTTGGCACCGTAGGTGATGTTATTGGTGCGGGTATAGGCAGAAAATACCTCGGATAGGTACCGGCCATTACCGCAATCGCTCTGGGCAATGGCACCCACAGCCAAAAGCGCAAACGCAACAAATAGTGTAATTTTTTTTCTCATACAGACGTTCAATTTGAATGGAAATTTAAGAAACCCTTACCGAATTGCAACCTTTGAAATGTCCTGCATCGATCAAATGTTGTATTTGCTCGATGAATTCCGTGCATGGAAGAGGTTATGTTGTCCGTGGAAAAGGATCAAGCCTCTTCTTGCCAGCCTTGTTTCCCCAGCAACGGAACAAATTGGTAGTATCCATCCTTGACAATCTGCCATTCGTTTTCTGCAATGCGCGTCACCGTTGCCATCTGTTGTTTGTCCAATTCGCCGACGGGAATGATGAGTTTTCCACCAATTGTCAGTTGTTTTTTGAGCGCTTCGGGCACGCTCGGGCTTGCTGCAGTGACCAAAATGCGGTCAAATGGCGCAAATTGGCTCCAACCCATGGTGCCATCACCCCATTTCAGGCGAACTTTGTAGCCTAGTTCCTCAAGCAACGCTGCGGCCTTTTGATGATGTACGCGGATGCGCTCGACGCTGAACACCTTTGCACCCAATTCGCAGAGCACGGCAGCTTGGTAACCTGAGCCTGTTCCGATTTCCAACACTTTCATTCCGGGTTTGACGTCGAGCATACTGCTCTGAAAACCAACGGTCAGTGGCTGACTGATCGTTTGTCCGTCGCCAATCGGCAGCGGCCGGTCTTCATAGGCCGCCTCCGTGAAAGCACTCTCGACAAAGGCATGGCGCGGCACCTTGCGCATTGCAGCAAGTACGGCCTCGTCTTTCAGGCCCTTTTCCATCATCGCTCGGATCAATTTCTCCCGCAGACCCTTGTGTTTATAGCTGTCAATCATCGCTGCAAAGGTAGCAAGATTTGAGGCTTCGTCCACAATCCTGCATATTGTGTAATGTCGGTGGGCAAATGGATTTTCAAATGATGGGGGATATGATAATTTTGCAGGATACTAAGTAAAGGGAGTATGATCAAAATCGGTGTCATCGGCGTCGGCCATCTGGGAAGCATTCATTTGCGCCTGTTGAAGGAAATTCCAGAGTATGAAGTTGTTGGTTTTTTTGATACCGACCGGGAGCGGGCCGCCGCCATTGAGCAGGAGATGGAAGTCAAGTCTTGGGACGACATGAATTCGCTGATCGAAGCCTGCGATGCCGTGGACATTGTCACGCCAACCGTTTCCCACTTTGAATGCGCCAAGGCAGCTTTGAAGCGCTTCAAGCATATTTTCATCGAAAAACCCGTTACACATACTGTCGAAGAGGCCAAATCTTTGCAGCGCCTTGCACGCGAAGCCAATGTCAAGGCCATGGTCGGCCACGTCGAGCGTTTTAATCCCGCCTATTTGGCGATCAAGGATCAGGAATTGCGTCCACTTTTTATCGAATCCCACCGTTTGGCGCAGTGGAACCCGCGCGGCACGACCGCTTCCGTGGTGCTCGACCTCATGATCCATGACATCGACATCATCCTTTGCCTTGTCGGATCAGGGATCAAAAAGATCAGCGCCAGCGGTGTTTCCGTCGTGAGCGAGACGCCCGACATCGCCAATGCCCGCATCGAATTTGACAATGGGGCCACGGCCAACCTTACCGCAAGCCGCATCTCCTTCCGCAATATGCGCAAGATGAGGTTGTTCCAAAGGAAAATGTACCTTTCGGTGGATTTTCTCAACAAAACCTGCGAAATCATTCACATGAATGATCAGGACAGCACCCCCGATCCCACCAAAAATAAAATCGAATTCAAATCGGGTGAATCCACCAAAACCTTGACGTTTGAAAATCCCAAAGTGACGCCTGTGAATTCCATTCGAATGGAATTTGAGGAATTTGCCAAGGCGATCAACAACGACACAGAGGTGCCTGTCACACTCGAGCAGGCTACGTTAGCGCTAGACACCGCTTATTTGATCATGGACAAAATCAATCAACTATGCATCGTTTGATCCGGCTTCTGCCTGTTGTTGCTTGCTGCATGAGTTTGCTTGGCTGCGAAGTGATCAATCCAGCGGAGGAATTGCCCGCCTACATTTCGATCCAGAATCCGATGGTGAGCGCGCCGGATGATACGTCTTTTCGCAGCAACACGGGTGTCCGCAACGCTTGGCTCTACCATGGCGGATTTTTGCAAGGCGTCTACCAAATTGATCCCCAAGTGGATACAAACGGTCGCGTGGTACCCTTTCTGCAGTTGGATCAAACGGACTTTTTCATCGAAGGCGGGATTTACGAGTCTGGGCAATCCAGTTTTCAGATCATTTACCCGTTTTGGGACAGGGTCTCGTTTGATTGGGCTGCGACCGCAGGAGATACATTGGAAGTCACGCCGGTGTTTCATTATACCGATCCGAGCAAATATGAAACTCCAGTTTCGGTTACCTTCGAAGGCGGAGGGGTTGATTTTGACCGGTTTGCATCCGGATTGCCTGATACAGCGACATTTTTTGTGACTTCTGCGACCGATCCCTACCGCGGACTCAATTGCGGCAGGGTCGATTTTCTGCCGGGGGAACGGTACTTTGAAGTGATCAATACCGTGCCTTTCCGGAGTACCCAAGCGCTGAATATTTTCGCGGAGATTACTTATCAGAATACAATCCCATTTACCGTCGGGCTCATTTATGGATCGCGCACGAGCCCCAACCGCCTTCCGATTATGACCATCAGCCCGAGTGGCACTTGGAATACCGTGTACGTCCACATGATCACCGAAGTGCGCAACATTATCAACGCCTTGGGTCCCAACACGGACTTGTGGCTTTGGATGATTGCCGATGGCGAAAACAAGGAAGGTTATATCCGTTTTGACGACATTCGTGTGATCAAGGAGAAGTAAGCACGAATGAACCGCTTCAGGAAATCCCTCTTGTATTTTTTACTGGATCTGATCGCCTCTTTTGGGGTGTGGATGCTCTTTTTCCTGTTGCGACGTTATCTCTTCGAATCCAGCACTTTTTCCTATTCAGACGAAAAGGCCATTTTGCAGCTGCGCAATGCCGGCATCATTGCAGGCTATTGGGTGATCCTCTACGGCATTGGCGGATTGTATTCCGATCCGTTCCGTAAGTCGCGTTTGCGGGAATTGCTGCAAGTTTTTCAAGCCACCGGCTTCGGTGTTTTGGTGCTGTTTTTTACGATTTTCCTCGATGATCCTAAGCCGATTACCACTTCTTGGCGGTTCTACTTCATTTATTTTCTACTTCAGTTTGTCACCATCGCCTTCTTCCATTTTCTGGTTTCGACGAATACGAATTCGAGGATCAGGCGCAGGAAAATCGGTTTCTCCACCCTGATCATTGGTTGTGGACCTACGGCTTTTAAACTCTGGAATGAATTGGAGTCGCGTCGCCGATCATTGGGGTACACGTTTCAAGGTTATCTGAGCCTCCCCGGCCATCCCGACAGCCTGTTTTTTGGAAAGCTGAAGCATTTTGGGGACATCAGCCGCATCCATGAGGTCGTCAACAGCCGCAAAATCGATGAAGTAATCATCGCGCTGGACCAAGACGACAAAGAGCGCATCGTCGAAGTGGTGGATTTGCTCGAGACCACAAGGGCACGCATCAAAATCGTGCCTGGTGTGCATGACCTCCTGCTCGGGCGTGTGCGCACCACCCACATGATGGGTTCGCCGCTCATTGAAATCAATCCTAAATTACTTTCCAATGCCGAGGCATTTTTCAAGCGCGGATTTGACCTCACAGCCTCTATTTGCGCGTTGATTTTGTTGGCGCCGGTATTTCTCACCCTTGCCATTATCATTCGCCTGGATTCAAAAGGACCGATTTTTTATCGTCAGGAACGCATCGGGAAATGGGGCAAGCCCTTCAAAATCATTAAATTCCGATCCATGCGCACCGATGCTGAAGCCGCCGGACCAGCGCTCAGTTCGGAAAATGATCCGCGTATCACGCGCGTAGGCCGGTTCATGCGCAAGACCCGTCTCGACGAATTTCCGCAATTCCTCAACGTGCTCAAAGGCGACATGAGCATCATTGGACCTCGCCCGGAGCGGCAGTTTTTCATCGATCAAATCGTGAAAATCGCCCCGCATTACCGGCATTTGCACCGCGTACGCCCCGGCATCACGTCGTGGGGCCAAGTCAAATACGGCTACGCTTCAACCGTCGAGGAAATGATCGAACGCATGACCTACGACATTCTCTATATTGAGAACATTTCGCTGTTGCTCGACATGAAAATCATCATTTACACGGTGTTGGTGATGATTGAAGGAAGAGGGAAGTAAGTGAAAAGTGAATAGTTAAAAGTGAAAAGTGGGTCCTTGGTGATGGCTCGTTGGGCGTTGAGAAGGGAAAGTAGCGCGTGAAGCCAGGAGTGTTGAGTGTTTGATTATCATAGGTGTTGCCGGGATTGAATAAACTTGTTGGTGAAGCTGAGATTCGTAATTTTAGCTGCTGTTTTGTAATTGGTTGAATAGAAAATGCTACGCGAATTACCGAAACCACTGGTGAATGTCCCCTCGATTTCTGCGGTGCAGATGTTGGAGGTGGAACGGTTGATGGTTTCGGAGTACCTGTTGGACCCGATGCAGACGATGGAATTGGCGGGGAGGCATTTGGCGCATTTGGCACGGTTGCTGTTTTTGAAAGGCCGTGCCGATGGCAAAGCCATCTCCTTGTTGGCGAGCAATGCCACCAAAGGTGCCTGTGTTTTGGTGGCTGCGCGCAAATTGCATCAATGGGGCGGCAACGTAAGGTTGGTGCTTTCGCATGAAATTGACGAATATGAAGGCCTTGTGGGTGCGCAACTCGAACGCGCGCGCCGGCAAGGATTGATCATCGTGGAGCCGCCCGCGCTCGGCGGAAACCTCATCATCGATGGTTTGATGGGTTTGCATTGGCCGGGAGACCCTTCTGGGCGTTTGGCTGACCTCATCGAATGGGCCAATCGGCAACTTTCCCCCGTGCTTGCTTTGGAATTGCCCGCCGGGTTGGACGCGGAAACCGGACAGCAGCGGCGTCCCTGCATGCGCGCAAGCGCGACGATGGCTTTGGGCTTGCCCAAAACCGGTGTCGTCAAGGAATCGGCCCGCGCCATGGTGGGGGATATCTATCTTGCCGATGTGGCCATTCCTCAAGCGCTGTATGCCGCTCCCGGATTGGAACTCAAGGTTGGTGCAATTTTCGCGGAATCAGATATTGTTCGGATTCGGTAATTCTGACCTCGACCTCGCCTTGTCAAAATAAAGCCCTTAGCCTACCGGGAGGTGAGGACTCCAGGAGGGTGGGGGGGGGGGGGATGCGAATTTCATCTTAGCCCAAATTTTGCACCCAATTGAATGTGGTCCCCATTTTCATCGGCTTGCCGGAAATCAGGTAGCAGCCGATATATTTCCACGTTCAGGTCCAGCATGTTGTGCCGATGTCCACGGTTACTGATGCCGCCGTCGATCAACAATGCAATCACGGCATCTCTTGGATCGGGTGTTCCACTTCCGCGCAGATTCTCATTCCCGTAGCTCAATTCCGTACATTTTTTGAGAATTCGGTCCCAAGGGGCGCTGCCATCGCTGCCGGTATGGTCGAGGAATCCCCTTTTTTCGCAATCCAGTCCATGCATTTTTGCCGCTTCGTACACGCATTGTTTGGGCTGCAAGATCGACAACGGCCCCATTGAATTCAGCATGGCCATCAATTCCTTTCCCGCGATATAGTCGTCGTGTTCGAGGCCGCTCCAACTTGCCGCTTGTCGTCGTATTGACCGATGATCTGCGCGTAGACCTTTGGGATAGGCCCGGGCAAAGTTGACTTCCAAAACCATTTGTTTCTCTACATCACTCAGGTAGGTCGCGTTTTTGGCGGTGTTGAGGGCCGCAAAGTCCACTTTGGAGGTGTCAACTTTGCCTTCGAATGTAAATGCAACCTTCACGCGGTCACAGCGGTAGCCCCAACTGTACCAATACGTGTCGTTGTTCTTTGAAAACGCGATTCCCAGGTATTTGCAGTTCGGATCCAGAATATTGGTATGGAAATCAGCGACCACGTCCATTGCTTCAAATGCACCGCCAATGCCATGCATGCCGCTCGATTCGCCGCATAAGTCATTGGTGCCCTTGTAGGCGGGATCCAATGTTCCTTTGTCGAGATGTTCGCGACATTGCGCCTCCAATCCGGGATCCCATATCACTTTTTCCAAGGGTGCCGATTCTGCCAATTGCTGCGCAAATGCCGGATTGTGGTCGGCGAGCTCTTTTTGATGCTTTTTGAGAAAACTCCTTGGGTGCCGTTCGCGCCTCATTGATCAATTGGATCACCTCAAGGGTCAAGGGATGCTTCTGTGTGAAAGCCGATTCGACGAATAAAAAGCTGCCAATCAGAAAGAGGAAAATCGTCCGAAGGAAACGCATAAGTGGGGAGTCTTTGGGTATCAAACGGGGCGAATGCGATTGCGTTACAGCGCAGCTGAATTTATTCTGTTCAGTCGCGTTCTTCGTAGCGTTTGCCGGTCCATTCCAAGATGCGGTTTTGATCGACCACGAGTTCGTGGAACCCTTCAGTTTTGGTGGAAAGAACGCCCAAACGCTTGCACGGCGTGCCGTCCCACATGATTTTTCCGTTGCCAAAATTCACGGACCAGCGCATTCGCCCGCGGTCCTTCCAAAACGTTCCCCAGATCAAGTCCATCTTTCCGTCTGCATCGAGGTCAAACTGCATTTTGAGCGTATCGGCTGCGTCGGTTCCTTCGAATGCCAATGCCCGGAGGTCCTTCAGCGCCGCCATTTCCACCATTTGGAATGTCCTCCACTTTGACCAATTCGCCGTCTTGCAACGCAAAACGTTGCTTGTTGCCGGCGATGGCTGTGGAGATCGTCGCTTCCGGCGAATTTTCAATGATCACGGACCATTTGCCGTTCCATTGTTCAAGAACAGGATCACGAAACGATGCCCCCTGTTTCTCGCTGTAATGGTAGCGGCCGTTGCCGCGGTAGGAGACCACAAAATAGGAATTGAGACAACATTGACCGCTGCAGGCAGCGTTGTAACGCAGCAGAATGTCCTGAAAACCATCCCCGTCCAAGTCCTGTTCCGCCATCACCTCCAAGCAACCTGCGTCCGCAGGGGCGATGATTTCCTGCGAACTCCCATCAAAATTTCCGATCAGCGTGATGGGCTGTCCCTCTACTTTCCGAAATTCGAAATTGCCCAAAACAAGCCGTGAGGTGTCAGGGGCAGAAGCTTCGAAGAATTCAAAGCTGTCTTCCAATTCGTCGTGTTTGCCCAAATCATCCGCGCCAGAAGTATTGGGTTGGCTTTTGGCGCATCCCGACGACAATACAAAGACGATCCAACAAAGTTGGACGCCGCGTTGCCAATTGGGATAAACCTCAGGGAATGTCATATTTCAAGTCGGATACAAATGCGTTTTTGCAATTCCAATCCATGTCAAAGGTAATTGATTTCGAGCGAGAAGGGAAGAGGACACGTTTGTCTTTGCGGCCCTTTGCGACTTTGCGGTTTTCCGTGTACCCCCCCGATTAAACCGCAGAGGACGCAAAGGGCCGCAAAGGGATGGAAATGCCTTATCGTCACTCAGAGCGAAGCGATGAGTCTACCTTAGCAGAAACACCCGATGCTCACAGGCAAAAGGTGTTACCAAACGGTAGATGCTTCGCTTCGCTCTGCATGACAATAGAGGGGATAATCATCACAACTTACCGACATTCAACAAAATCCCTCACTTCCCCTTCCCGACAAAATGTGGCACAAATCCGCCTTGGATGCAACCGGGAATGGGAATCAGGTTGTCACCCTTGATGTCGCAGCCTGCGATCTCGGTCAAGCCTTTGTACCAGGACTTTGTGTACTTCTTGTCAAGTTTGTCGAGTTCGACAAGCAGGTGAAATCCGCCGCGGGTCTTGAGGACGGTGACGCAATCGAGGTTCACATGCTGCCCAGCCTCCGCCAAGACGGAGTCCAATTCCACATGGTCATAATCCAGGTCAAAATACACCTTGCGCGCGCAAGCCTTCTGAATCTCGCTCATGACCTCCTGATGCGGATTGTAGCCGGTATAATCCTGCGTGATCAATTGCGCGAATTTGATCAAGGATGCTTTGGTCGCATCAAGCAAGCTCCGCGGATTCGGATTGATGTACAAGGCCAAGGCCTCCACAGGAATTGCAGTCCCCTTGCTTGTATAGGATCCCACCGCGCATTCCAATTGTTTGATCTTGGAAAACAGCATATCCTTTTCCGCAGTAAACCGCTTCAATTGCGCCTTGTCGGATTTCAAAACCCCCGGCGCGCAGTATTTGCTGCGGGCGAGCAAGGTCACATAATAAACCTCGCCCTTCTTGAGATTGGGCAGCCAATCGATGAAGGCCCGCAAACGGGATTCATCTTGTATGATTTTGTAGTTCATGATGCCTCCTTACAACGCCCCGCGAATGATCTCATCCACCACCAACGGATCCAACAGCGTCGAGGTATCGCCCAAGGACTCCGTTTCGCCTTCGGCCACCTTGCGCAAAATGCGCCGCATGATCTTCCCTGAACGCGTTTTCGGCAAGCCATGGACGAATTGGATCTTCTCCGGTTTGGCGATTTTTCCGATTTCCCTCACGACGGTCTCGATGATTTCGCCACGTGTAAGCTCTTGGTCGTCAGGGAATTGTTTGCAGATCACGAAGGCGTAAATGCCTTGGCCCTTGATCGGATGCGGATAACCCACGACGGCTGATTCGACGACATGGGAATCCAGATTGATGGCGTTTTCGATTTCGGCGGTGCCAAGGCGGTGTCCTGAGACATTGATCACGTCGTCGACGCGGCCAATGATGCGGTACATGCCATCTTCATCGCGACGCGCACTGTCGCCCGTGAAATAGTGGCCCTTGAACGCACTGAAATAGGTATTGTAACAACGAACATGGTCGCCGTAAGTCGTGCGCAAAATGGAAGGCCAAGGGAACTTGACGGTCAAATAACCTTCGACGCCATTCTCCAGGATTTCCTTGCCCTCGCCATCCAACAAACAGGGTTGAATGCCCGGCAGCGGCAACCCGGCAAACGAAGGCTTCATCGGATGGTGCCCGCCCATTCCGGAGATCATCACGCCGCCGGTCTCGGTCTGCCACCAAGTATCGACGATCGGGCAACGCTCCTTGCCGACGTGAACATTGTACCAATTCCAAGCCTCGACATTGATCGGTTCGCCGACCGTGCCGAGGAGCCGCAACGAATCGAGGCTGTAGCTCAAAACGTGATCAAGCGGCAAAGCCATCAAGGCGCGGATCGCTGTCGGCGCCGTGTAGAAAATCGTCACGCCATGCTTGTCAATCACCTGCCAGAATCTTCCCGGATCGGGATGGGTTGGAATGCCCTCAAACATGACCGTCGTCGCGCCGCAAAGCAGCGGTCCGTAGGTGATATAACTATGTCCCGTGACCCAGCCGATGTCGGCAGTGCACCAGAAAACATCGTTTTCAGCGTATTGGAAGACGTTTTGGAAGGTATAGCCCGCATAGACCATGTAGCCGCCGCAGGTGTGGACGACGCCCTTGGGTTTGCCCGTGGAGCCGCTTGTGTAAAGGATGAAGAGCAGATCCTCGGCATCCATTTCCTCAGCGGGACAGTCGTCGCCGACATGTTGGAGTTCGTCATGGAGCCAAACATCGCGGCCGGCCTCCATGTGAGGTGTCCAGCCGCAGCGGTCCACCACAATGACGCGTTCGACGGTCGGGCAATGTGCGATGGCATCATCCACGACGCGCTTTGCGGGCGTCTGCTTAGCCCCGCGGGCGATGCCGTCGCTCGTGAGCACGACCTTGCAGGCAGCATCTTGTATGCGATCCGCCAAGGAATTTGCCGAGAATCCGGCGAAGACGACCGAATGCACCGCGCCGATACGGGCGCAGGCGAGGACCGAGATCATGAGCTCGGGGATCATCGGCATGTAGAGGCAGACGCGGTCGCCTTTTTGCACGCCGTTGCGCTTCAGGACGTTGGCCATGCGGCAGACTTGTGCATGGAGTTCCTTGTAAGTGAAGTGTTTGGCTTTTTCGGTGATGTCGTTGGGTTCCCAGATCAAGGCAACCTGATTGCCGCGCGTGGCGAGGTGCCGGTCGAGGCAATTTTCCGTGATGTTGAGCTTGGCATTGGTGAACCATTTCACATCCGGCCCTTCAAAAGTCCAATCGAGCACCTTGTCCCAAGGTTTGCGCCAGTCAAAATGGCCCGCGACATCGCCCCAAAATCCCTCAGGATCAGCGACACTGCGTTGGTAGGCCGATTGGTATTCCTCGAATGAATTGATCTTGAAACTCATCTTTACATCAAATTAGGGGGAGAAATTAATGAATTTATGGCATTCGAAGGGGGAGAATTCAAATTTTGGGGAGAAAGGTGGGTTTCAATCATAGATTCGTAAAAATCTTTATATGACGGAACGAACACACAGAAAGAACCGGATCAGAATCAAAGTACGCAGGACCTTGAGCCGATATCTGAGTCTGTGAAAAGCGGATTGAACGGGGTGAGGAACAGATCAGAAATGGAAATACGAAAACAAAGGCGCAGGTCGACAAGCGGTTTGACCAATGGCTGCGTTCGAAGTAAAATGGACTGATTCATGACCTGATTGCCTGACGACAAACCCCGAATCGGTTGCTTTTCGGGGAATTCTTTTCGCTCGCAAGCCAAAGCAAAATTCCAACCCGACTATTGTTTCCTTCCGGATTTCCTCCCATATTGTCAGGAAATCACCAACTCCCAATGTCAAAATCACCACTCTTCGGCGCGTTGAAGCGCGTGTTGCGGCTCAGCCAAATCTCCAAAGACCATGGCATCCCTGCGGATGAAGTCTCCGAATGGGCAGCCGAGCAACGTGCAAATGAAATTTCCCGTCGGGAATTCCTCGGAAAGGCCGCTGTCGCTGGCGCAGGACTTGCCCTGATGCGGATGGTTCCTTCGGATAGCATGAAAGGCGATTCGGATGCCAAAATCGTCATCGTCGGCGGCGGCATTGCAGGGTTGCACGCTGCTTATATCCTTAAAAAGCAGGGGATTACAAAGGGTGTGACGATCTACGAAGCCTCCAACCGCACCGGAGGACGCATGTTCACCCAAAAGCTCAACGGCAATACCGGCACCACGGAACTTGGCGGCGAATTCATCGATAGCAACCACCTTGATATGCGCGCGCTCGCCAAAGAATTTGGCGTCGTTGAGCTTCGCAAGGACAGCGACAAGCTGATTCCCGAAGTGTTTTTCATGGATGGCAAAGCCTATTCGCAAGAAGATGCCATTCGGGCGTTTCAAAGTATCCGCGAAAAGGTAGGTGCCGACAGCTTGCTGGGTGGCAAAGCCTTCGAACGCCTCGACTACATGTCGATGGAGGCCTATTTTGAGACCTTGGAAACCGAGGAATGGTTCAAAAAGGCGATGGCTGTCGCCTACGTCGGCGAATATGGCCTCGACATGGGCGACCAAAGTGCCGTCAACTTCACCGCCTTGGTCGGTGCGCAGGAACCCAACAAGCTTGACCTCTTTGGTACAAGCGACGAAAGCATCAAGTTTTTGGGTGGCAATCAGCAGATTTGCGACCGCCTCGCGGAGGCCGTTCAAGATCAAATTCGCCTGAATCATGCGTTGGTAGCCATCAAAAACAAGGGCAAGGGTTTCGTGCTGACATTCGAAGGGGAAACCAAGGAAGTAGAAGCGGATATCGTGATCATGACGATTCCCTATACCGTTTTGCGCAATGTGGAAGGCATTGAAGAACTCAAGGGCATGTCTACCAAGAAGTTGAACTGCATCCGCGAACTGGGTGCGGGCAAAAACAGCAAGTTTTTCCTCGACATGAATTCCCGGATTTGGCGGGATCAGGGTTTTCAGGGTTACCTCTACACCAACAAAATCCATACAAGTTGGGACAGCTATCATCTTCAGAATGAGAACGCCGGAAAGTCGATTTATTCGATATTTTTTGGCGGCGAAGTCGGGGCGAATGCGGCCAAGGGTGGGGGAGAGGCCTATTTGGATGAAATTTCGACCGCATTCCCCGGATTCAAGGAGCAATATTCCGGCTACACGTCACAGATGAATTGGTGGAAGCATAAATG
>JADKCL010000030.1 GCA_016718825.1 Bacteroidota bacterium
GATCAATGTTGTTGAAAATCGATATTTTTCCTCTATATTCAAAACTGACATTGGGTATTCCAAGGACCCCAGAGGGGTCAAACCTTTATAGGAATGTGAGACATCCCGGTTTAACGACCCAGCGGGGGTCGCACATTCTCCGCTAAAATTTGAAAACAATATGGCCAACACCTTTTCCCAAATGTATATCCACTTCGTCTTTGCCGTCCAGAACCGTGAAGCGTTGATTCAACCTTCATGGGAGGCGAGACTCCACAAATACATCACAGGAATCGTGCAGCAGCAAGGCCAAAAAATGTTGGCCATCAATGGCATGCCCGACGACCTTCATTTCCTTATCGGAATGAAACCAGATTGTCGCCCATCTGATTTGGTGCGCGATGTTAAGAAATCCATAGCACATTCATCAAAGACGAGCGATTGTCCAATTTCCAGTTTAGATGGCAGGAAGGATACAGGTGTATTTTCTTCAGCCATTCACTTGGACAACATCGTAAAATATATTCTGAACCAAAAGGAGCATCACAAGAAAATGACATTCAAACAAGAGTATTTGGGGGTTTTTGAAGAAATATGAAATCGAATTCAAGGAGGAGTATGTTTTCAATTGGATTTCGGATGAATTGTGAGGATCGGTTGAAGGTGCAAGGTTCGACCCCGCTGGGGTCGAGTCATTGTGGGCGCTGGTTTTCTATAAAGGTGAGACCCCTCTGGGGTCCTAGGAGCGCTGCCTACATGCCCAATACGAACACAAAATGGTTCATCGAACCCAAATTCGACGCACCCTTCCATTTCGAAAACGGTACAGCAGATGTCCTCTACTACGGCCAACGAAGAAAAATCAATGAGAATCTTCAGATCAGCGAAGCTAAAGGAGAGTTTGTGGAATGAATCGGTCAGATAATGAATTCACTGCTTGCACCAAAGCTGACATTCTCCCTCTCCCTGAAAAGTAGAACAATTTCAAAAAAGGTAGATCATTGAATATGGAAATCGATATCTTTCTTCTATCTTTCAGATTACCATAGGGTATTCCAAGGACCCCAGAGGGGTCAAACCTTTATAGAAAAGTGAAACATCCCGATTTAACGACCCCAGCGGGGTCGCACATTCTCCGCTAAAATCTGAAAACAATATGGCCAACACCTTTTCCCAAATGTATATCCACTTCGTCTTTGCCGTCCAAAACCGTGAAGCGTTGATTCAACCTTCATGGGAGGCGAGACTCCACAAATACATCACAGGAATCGTGCAGCAGCAAGGCCAAAAAATGTTGGCCATCAATGGCATGCCCGACCACCTTCATTTCCTCATCGGAATGAAACCAGATTGTCGCCCATCAGATTTGGTGCGCGATGTTAAGAAATCCAGTAGCGCATTCATCAAAGACGAGCGATTGTCCAATTTCCAGTTTAGATGGCAGGAAGGATACGGTGTATTTTCATACAGGCATTCACACCTGCAGAACATCGTACAATATATCCTGAACCAGAAGGAGCATCACAAGAAAATGACATTCAATTATGAAATCGAATTCAAGGAGGAGTATGTTTTCAGTTGGATTTCGGATGAATTGTGAGGATCGGTTGGAGGTGCAAGGTTCGACCCCGCTGGGGTCGAGAAATTGTGGGCGCTGGTTTTCTATAAAGGTGAGACCCCTCTGGGGTCCTAGGAGCTGCCTACATGCCCAATACGAACACAAAATGGCTCATCGAACCCAAATTCGACGCACCCTTCCATTTCGAAAACGGTACAGCAGATGTCCTCTACTACGGCCAACGAAGAAAAATCAATGAGAATCTTCAGATCAGCGAAGCTAAAGGAGAGTTTGTGGAATGAATCGGTCAGATAATGAATTCACTGCTTGCACCAAAGCTGACATTCTCCCTCTCCCTGAAAAGTAGAACAATTTCAAAAAGGTAGATCATTGAATATGAAAATCTATATTTTTCCTCTATATTCAAAACTAACATTGGGTATTCCAAGGACCCCAGAGGGGTCAAACCTTTATAGAAATGTGAGACATCCCGATTTGACGATCCGCCGTGGCGGATCGCACATTCTTCGCTAGAATCTGAAAACAATATGGCCAACACCTTTTCCCAAATGTATATCCACTTCGTCTTTGCCGTCCAGAACCGTGAAGCGTTGATTCAACCTTCATGGGAGGCGAGACTCCACAAATACATCACAGGAATCGTGCAGCAGCAAGGCCAAAAAATGTTGGCCATCAATGGCATGCCCGACCACCTTCATTTCCTCATCGGAATGAAACCAGATTGTCGCCCATCAGATTTGGTGCGCGATGTTAAGAAATCCAGTAGCACATTCATCAAAGACGAGCGATTGTCCAATTTCCAGTTTAGATGGCAGGAAGGATACGGTGTATTTTCTTACAGCCATTCACACCTGGACAACATCGTAAAATATATCCTGAACCAGAAGGAGCATCACAAGAAAATGACATTCAAACAAGAGTATTTGGGGTTTTTGAAGAAATATGAAATCGAATTCAAGGAGGAGTATGTTTTCAATTGGATTTCGGATGAATTGTGAGGATCGGTTGAAGGTGCAAGGTTCGACCCCGCTGGGGTCGAGTCATTGTGGGCGCTGGTTTTCTATAAAGGTGAGACCCCTCTGGGGTCCTTGGAGCGGTGAATGGAGCATCGTCACTGTTGCTATGGTGATCATTGACAATCATGACCATCGGCTTATTCCACCCAATTACGATGCCTCGTTCAAATTCAAGGACGGCACTGCCGACGTCATCTACCACTGCCAAAAGCGCAAGATCAATGAGAATCTTCAGATCAGCGAAGCTAAAGGAGAGTTTGTGGAATGAAGAACCCTTCTGAGAAATGGATGTTGCCCTTGTTTTCATTGGTTTTAGCATGTTGTCTGCGGAGCACTACCTTTTCCCAATGTGCCAGTATTGAACCTCGAGCCGAATTCCCATCGGAGCCATCGCGCTACCAATGGCATTTCAGCGATCCTGCGAAAGATGCTTGGGTCTATAATGGGATCAAATGGAAAAAGGTGACCATCGCTTTTTGCGATAGTCTCTTCCGTTGTGGACAATTTATGGTCACCAAAGAAAGAAGGGCATTGTCTGCAAAGAGCCGAGTGTATATCTATGATACCACTGGCAAGACCTTACTGTCAAATATTGATACGTATGTTGTTGGGGAAGGCTATGCTTTGGCTTGGAGAAGAATGGCAATAGGTTTCTTGATTGCGGCGAATGGCGATACCCTTGCTACTTTTTCTGGTTGCTATGCAGGGCCTCCAGAAATCGTGGATGGTAGGTTGGCTGTCTCTGTGGCAGACCTCCCGAAGGAACTGCCAGGTACGCTTTGCTGGGAGCTCACAACTTGGGGCATGATTGATGAAGTTGGTCATTGGGTGATCCCCCCGAAATTCGACGGCCCATTCCACTTCCAAAATGGATTTGCAGAGGTGATCTACTACGGCCAAAAGCGCAAAATCAATGAGAAAGGAGAGTTTGTGGAATGAAATTGAATCGCCGCAATCTGGGACTAATGTGTGTCTGGATGATCTTACATGGTCTGGCATTCAGTCAGGCGGATCCTCTCATCCTCTTGGGCAGCGGCAAACCAGCCGTGAAACGTGGTGCTGAACCTTGGTATCTGGACACCTTGAATCAAATCGCCTGGCGCCGCGAGGGCCGCGCTTGGACACAAGTTTCCGAGGATACGGTTCAAGAAATGCTGCCCTGCCATGGATTCCTGCATATCCGCAGTGGTGGGATCGGCACGATCTGGGACGCCTCTGGCAAAGTCGCCACCGAATATCACCATTGTTCTTGCAGCGATTCCTTGCGGATTGTGTGGTATTCAGGCATTACCGTATTCTATGAGCCCGATGGAGCAACATTGCATGCAACGCATTGTGGCGCCAATTGGAAAGCCCATGATTCAATCCAAGGCATGGCGTGTTTCTGCCTGCCGCAACGGGAAGCCACTGGGAATCAGATGCTGGACTGTGAAGAAATCAGACAATGGGGCATGCTGGGTGCCAATGGGAAATGGCTCATCGAACCCCGATTTGACGGGCCATTCCGTTTCCAAAATGGATTTGCAGCGGTACTGTATTACGGCCAAAAGCGCAAGATCAATGAGAAAGGAGAATTCGTAGAATGAAAACAACAGGAAAACAGTCTTTTTGCACTTTTTTGGGCGCTTTGATTGCCGTTGTGTTGACTTTCGCTGCATCTCCGTCCTACTCCCAAGGGCCCATTCACCTTGCCGAAGGCAAGAAGTTGCCCAATTCGGCAGCGGAAAATGATTGGTTTTTGAACACCAAAGATCAACGTATTTTCCGCTACACCAATGCAAAATGGTCGATGTTTCGCGTTGCACGTTGCACCCGCACGGCCATTTGTCACAAGTTTTTGCTGCTGCATTTTGAAGATGGCAGTATGGAACTTGTCAAAGCCAACGGCAAATCCGCAAAGCCCAATTATCAAGCTCGGTTTCAGTTTCAATGTTATGATTCGATTTCCACCATGGAAGTCGGCGACAATTTCATTCTTTTTGACCACCAAGGAAGAACGTTGGCCGAGATCGATATGCGAATGTGCAAGGGCCAAAAAATCATTGAATTTCAAGGAAAAATCGCATTCTGCGTCCCTGAATTCGTAAATTCCTTCGAATCTGGCCCGATCCCCTGTAGCGAACTCAAAAACTGGGGCATGATGGATACGGACGGTAAATGGCGAATTGAGCCCAAATTTGATGCATTTTTCCAATTCATCAACGGTACCGCAGATGTCCTGTACTACGGCCAACGCAAAAAGATCAACGAATCAGGAGAATTCGTAGATTAGGACAGTGAGACGAAATCCGTGGAATAGCGCCTTCAGGAATTGGGTCAGTGGAATCTGTCTCTTGCTCGTATTATGGACCTGTGGCATTGAAGTTAAGGCACAGCAACCCAAGCCCTCCCCCGAATTTCCCAAGCATCCCAAAGAAGGCGAATGGCTGTTCAGCAGGGAAGCCCATGGCGTTTGGATTTTCCAAAATGAAGATTGGAAACGCTTGGACATCAAGGATTGCCGTTCTTTTGTGCAATGCAACAACCATGTCATCATCAAAGACGGGAGCACTTACCTGCTCGCGGATTTACAAGGCAATATTTTGTCCAGCAAAAGCCCGGACATTCGGTGCTTCCATGATTTTATCATCGTCGGTGGACGTAGCCATCTGGACTACTTGCTCAATGACCGCGGCGACACGCTCACTCCCATGGTGAACAATTGTAAAATTTTTGCAGATACTTTGGCGGGCGAACCCGTTTTCTGCTTTCCCGCCTACAGTCCCGGCTTGGAAAACTATTCCTGCCTGGAACTCCGCAACTGGGGAATGATGGATGTCAAAGGCAAATGGGTGATCGAGCCAAGATTCGACCGCCCCTTCAACTTTCAAAATGGCAAAGCGGAAGTCAAAGAAAAGGGAATTTACCGCTGGATCGATGAAAACGGAGAAACAATGGAGAATTAATAATGGAAAATGGAGAATCGAAGATCGGCGAAGCCAATTGCGAAGCAATCATGCAGAAAACCCGAACGGTTCAGCGCAGCTAATCGAGTGCCCCGAAGCGCTTATCAACGTTCCTTTGGGAAATTTGCTGATAAGGAATTTCCGACCTCTATGTCACCCAGAGTTGTCTCGATAATTGCTATTTTTCATTAGCTTCGCTGATTTACTCAGTGTTGTCTTTTTTGAAAGGTCTTCGTGATGTGCTGCGCAGTTGCTTCGCAGTTCTCAATTTTGAATTCTCAATTCTCAATTCTCAATTCTCAATTCAATAGGATGGTTTCTAAACAAGATATGTTGTCGGCCCACGCGCGCATCGCGCCGCTGATTCATCGCACGCCGGTGATGACATCGACTTTGGTCAATGCGACGTTGGGCGCGGAATTGTTTTTCAAATGCGAGAATTTGCAGAAAATCGGCGCATTTAAGATTCGGGGAGCGACGAATGCTTTGCGTTCCTTGTCGGCGGAGGAATTGCGCGGAGGGGCCTGCACGCATAGCTCGGGCAATCACGCGCAGGCGGTCGCGTATGCAGCGCGCGCACTTGGAATTCCTGCTTATATTGTGATGCCGAGCACGAGTTCGGCAGTCAAAAAGGCTGCTGTGGCAGCCTACGGTGCCCAAATCTTCGAATGTGAACCCAATCAAGCCGCCCGCGAAGCGATGGCTGCAAAAGTCATGGCAGAGACCGGGGCGGCCTTCGTGCATCCTTACGACGATGACCGCATCATCGCCGGTCAAGGCACTGCAGCCATGGAATTGATGGAGGATCAGCCTGATTTGGATTTCATCCTCGCCCCGATTGGCGGCGGCGGATTGATGGGCGGGACTGCCTTGGCAGCGGCCTATTTTTCACCAACGACCAAGGCAATTGCCTGCGAACCCGACGGCGCCGACGATGCCTTCCGTTCGTTTCGGGACCGCGTTCCGTATCCCAGCCAAAATCCCAAGACCCTCGCCGATGGCTTGCTCACCTCCGTCGGCGAACGCAACCGGGAAATTCTGTTTCAGTATGTCGATCAGGTGATTACCTGTTCCGAAGAAGCCATGGTGCAAGCCATGCGTCTCGTTTGGGAACGCATGAAAATCGTGATCGAACCGAGTTCGGCGGTGCCTTTAGCTTGTTTGCTGGAGGGAAAGCTTGATGTCAAAGGCAAACGTGTCGGCATCATCATATCTGGCGGGAATGTGGATTTGTCTCGGTTGCCGTTTTGAGCAACCCCAAAAGGCACCTACTCCTCCAACAACTGCAGCAAATACGCTTCAAGGTTCACAATCAGTGTGCGCCCCGAACAACCAATTTTCTTTTTTTCTTTTTTCTGGCGTTTAACTTGGTCCCCCTCTAGGAACACCCCTTTTCTTTCGGGTTGTTTTTTCAGATGAGCCATGAAGTTCAAATCAGCCCCCGAATCTACAACTGTTTGTGGATTTTCAATGCAACATCTCGTAGCTTGCAAAGCGGGGAAATTCATCGTCCTTGACCCGGTTGCCGATCAGGAGCTCCTTTGGATGGGCCGAATTGGTGACTTCGAAAAACACTTCGGCAAAAGGTTCATTCAGTCCCATTTCGATCTCGGTTTCTACATCAAGTTTGCCGAAGTCCTTGTCATAGAGCATTCTCGGAAACGCATGGTACATCTCCGATGTGATGCTGATTTCAGACTTTGGCGCTTTCCTCCCGTAAACTATGCGAATCGAACGTACACCGTCCAAAACAAGCAAACGTCGCAATTGGCTCAGTTTTCGCACCGTTTTCCCACCATAAGCCGAAATATAATCTCCCCAGGCTTGGAGTACATTCGGCCCCATGTATTTTTCTATTAAATCAGGGTCGCTTGTCCTGATTCGGACTTCAATCGCAGAAAACAAGCCCAAGCCCAGCAACGAACTGACTTCGATATTTCCCTTGTATTGCGGAATCAAGGTTTCCAACGTCGCAAAGACATTTCGAATGACTTGTAAATCCTTGCCATGCGCGAGGTTGTAGGCCATTTCGGAACCGATGTCCATCATGGGCATGTAGGCGCCTTCCCAATTGCCCCATTCCAGCAGAGGATCAATGTAGCGTTTCGTCCATTCAGGAGAATGGTCACAAATCGCTTTCAGAATGATTTGATCGGTCGTCATTCAAGAATTTGCGCTACGTATTTTCTGGTTGATACCAAAGCCTGGTAAAGGCGAATTAGGAAAGATTGACCCTGTTAAGACGAGTTGCTTTGGAAATATTTCAGTGAATGGAGGCTGCCAGCTCTGAATTTCCAGTTTACCGATCCGTTTTTCAAAGACAAGCATCCCAGCCACCCTTTCGAAGCTTGACGATCAAGGGTTTTTGCCTATTGAATTCATTTCCAGAATGATGCCCCAAAGAAACCTGCGTTGCAAGTGAGCTAGCGTACGGATTCCAGCACCTGCCCAGCCTTCCAAAAAGTCAGCAAACAGTTCTTTGAGCGTGGCCCCATCCACGACAGAATAGCATCGGGATTTTTTCCGTTTTGTGTCGGACGCCGCCCATCAGCGCTATTGCATCCGATCTTTTTGAAAGGTGACTTGGTGCAAGGCTTTGGCGTGGCATCACTTTTCCAGATCTTCCTTTGCCCTAAGCAATAGATCACTACGACCACAATCGCCGTCCACTCAGAGAATGCTCACAATCGCTTTCAGAAGATTGGCCACATTCGGAGAATTCGAACCTGCGAAACGCAGACTTTGGAGTCAAATTTTGCTATTGAAACTGCACCGATCGGGCTGCCTTGTGTTCGCCGGCACGGACTTCCAAAATGTAGACACCCGCGGCAAGTTTCAATTTTGCGCCATCCACCAAAATGGATTGTCTTCCTTTTTGGAGTATTCCTTCGAAGACCAACAAACTTTTTCCGGTCGCATCGGTCAACCGAATGGCGGTATTTGCAGGCTCAGCAAGCTCAAAATTTACCTTCGTCGTGTTGGTAAACGGATTCGGGCCTACGGTCATATCCATTGCCGGTTCCGGAACTTCGGCCGTTACAGGACCAAAGGTTTTGAGGATGGTGAAGTGGTCAATGACATTGCCATTCATGTCGATATGCCTGCCATCCAGGCGGTTACTGTCGACGTCGAGGATGAAGGATCCCGCACAAGTATCGCAGCCATATTCGGCGACCATGTAGGGGTGGGTAAAGCCAGGCGCATCATCGACGCTCGCCGAATTGCCCTGTACCACATAGACTGTTCCAGTATTTGCGCCCGGACCTTGGGTATATTTTGTATAGGCTTCGCCAATCGAATCCACGCCGCTTGTGCCTTGGATGATATTGGCTTGTGTGATTTGAGAGGCATCGCTGTATGCGCCTTTAACCAAATAACTGCGTTCGTAGACGTGCGAGTGTCCGCAAAGGACCAAATCCACACCATATTGCTCCCAAATCTCAGCGAAATTTTCGCGCATCGCTTGCATGAAAACTTCCCAAAACGAGCCTGCATCATGTGAACCGTCGGTATAAGGTGGCTGATGGAAATAAACGACGGTCCAAGGTTTCGTATTGGCCGTCAGATCCTGATGGAGCCATTGCGTCATCGGAGAACCATTGAAGCTGCCGAAAAGATAAATTCCGATCCAATCATCTGCCGAATTAAAAAGAGAACCCAATTCGGAGTTGAGCGAGACAAAGTGGACATCGCCGTAATCGTAGGAATAGAACAATTCGTGGCCGGAAGCGACGCCACCGGCTTCAGCATTTTGATACACATCCACCAAGTCATAATAAGGCCCCGAATGCGTCAACGGCGGGGTAGGGGACTGCACGGGAGAAATCGTATTGTAGTCGTGATTTCCTGGGCATGGTTCGAACGGAAGCCGTTTCATCATGTGTTGATATCCCCAAACGGAGTCAAAAACCTTAGTCAGGTACTCGGATTCGAGGCCGTCGTCATAGACATTGTCGCCCATCCAAAGCCACAAGTCGGTTTCTTCCGTTTGATTGGCTTCGAATGAAAGATAGGAATCACGTACACGCTGCTGCTTGTCGTTTCCTTTGCCAAAGTCGCCGATGACCCATGCGCGTACGTGCTCGTCGCTGCCCGATGTCGGGAAAGTCCTGAATGTGTGCTCCAAATCACCGCCTTCCGCGAAGGTCGTATCGTTGTAAATCGCGTAATAATAGCGCGTTGCAGGCGACAACCCCGTGACGGTAACGGTATGCCAAGTGGTTGAGGCGGGATCGGTTGCAGTTTGGGTAAGGCTCGTAGGCGAAGTTCCGTACATCACCTTGGAGGTCGCCGCCACATCACTGCGCCACTTGATCTTGATCGAATTTGGCGTGGGCGATTGAAGGTAAGGACCGACGGTGACCACCGTCTGTGCGCCAAGCAGGAGGCAAGCGAAGAGAAACCAAAACAGCAGGACAAATTTTCTCATAACCCAGTATTTTCGAGCACTAAGATATGGAAAACCAGTGAAATTCGACACATTTGTATGTTAACGGCATAAGAATGAAACATGTACTGCTGCTTTTCTTCCTTGTTTTGATGAATTGTTTGCCAGCCCAAGTAGTTCTTCATTCGTTCGGCAATGGCGAATTCATTGGACGGGACTATCAATGGTCCATGGTCTTGGATTGGCACGACCTTTCGCCCACCTATTTTTACTCGGTGCAATATGTGACGGCGGATTCCGGTGCCTTTGGAGCTTACGATGCGATCATCATGGATGTCAATGGCGGACCGCATCAGGTTTTAGTGGATACCGCATTTCCGCATATGGCCAAACTCTTGAGCGTGGGGGACACCGTCGGCCCCAATAGCGGCTATTGGGCGACCAATCCAGACAACCCACTTTGGGGCGCCATACGTTACGAAGGATCAAATTATGCAAGCTACAATGCACAACCATTTGATTGTAAGTACGTTTGTTTGCGATATGCCACTTTCAGTGAGACGTATTATGCTTGGGTGAGTGTAGAAAGCGACACAGTGGGTGCAATGAAACTCAAACTGAAGGCCTATACCTTCCAAGCGACCGATGGCGTGCCAGTCCTCATCGATGAAAACTGCACCGTTCTAGGAGGAAACGAGGACGCTCGGGCAGCAGATGTATCGATTTCGCCCAATCCATTTCAGGACGAGTTGTGGATCGATCTTCGGGATTTGAAGGGCAAAGTGACTGTGGAACTGTACGATATGATGGGGCGCTTGCTCCATTCGGAATCCACACACGGAAATTCGGAATGGCACTTTGAAATGGGAAACTTCGAAGCTTCTGTCTATTTTGTCGTGATTCAAAACGCGGGAAAGCGGATGGTCAAAAGGGTGGTTCGGCAATAGTGATCGATACCTTGGTGAAAGAGCGAATCGTGTAAAGCTCTGTGGATTCGTGCTTTGATATATCCGCGGAGTTCATTAGTTTTGAATTTGCAAATTGCGAATTGATATGAGAAAGCACAACGGAATGCGACCGCAGGACATCGTGATCTTATTGAAGATTATGGCTTTGAACGTTCCAGATTGGAAAATGAAGGATATCGCATTGAGTTTGGCGATCAGCCCTAGCGAAGTTACAGAGTCGTTGGAGCGGAGTTCACTTGCAGGCTTGATCGCAAAGGACAAGCGACGCGTGATGCGTGACAATGTCCTCGAGTTCTTGGTGCATGGCTTGAAATATGTTTTTCCAGCCGTTTTTGGCCCTTCTGCTGGCGGAATTTCCACAGCGCATTCTGCACCTCCTTTAGACAGCTTGGTTGCGAGCAATGTGGTTTATGTTTGGCAATACCCAGATGGAACAAAGTTTGGCCCTTCCATTATTCCGCTAATCCCATCTGTGCCACAAGCAGCGATGAGAGATTCGAAGTTGTACGAATTGCTCGCGCTTGTCGAGTCTTTGCGTGTTGGACAGGTCCGAGAAAGAAACCTCGCGGCTCAAATCCTAGAAAAAGTGATATGGAACATCCCAACCATCGCATGATTTTGAGGGTTTTGGATGCTCTTGGTAGCCTCGCAAATAGCGTTGTGCTCGTTGGAGGAGCGGTAGTGGAATTGTATTGCGACCGAACGCTTTCACATCAGGAGATACGGCCAACGAGGGATGTCGACATTGTTATGCATGCAATAACCTTTGGTGAGCTCGACGCCTTTGCAAACGAATTATTTCGAAATGGATTCTACCAATCCATGGAGGATGACGTCGTTTGCAGGTTTAGATTGGATGAAGTGATTGTAGATGTGTTGTCAACAAATGCCATTGGTTGGGCTCCAAGCAACCGATGGTTAGCATTGGGTTATCCGCGAGCTGAACTAAAGGAAGCGTATGGTCGCCAATTTAGAATTCTTGAATTTCCATATTTCCTTGCGGCCAAATTCGCAGCTTTCATTGACCGAGGAATGAAGGATCCCAGACTTAGCCATGATCTTGAAGATATTGTTACGATGCTCGATAGTCGTTCAGATTGGCCAGAATTGGTCCTCTCTGCAGAAGATGAGGTACGCGAATATTTGACGGGACGGTTCTTTTCAATCTTGAACGATATTCGGCTTCAAGATGCGATGATTGGAAATCTTCCCTATTCCGACCAAATGAGCCGTTTTAGCCGAATTATCGCAGGTGCTAGGAGGGTATGTTCGGTTGAAAAGTGACTTTGGATTACCTAATTGGTTCGAATGAGAATGGTACTCATTTAGTTTCTGTTGCCGAATTGATCCAAGCCTATATGAGCTTTGGTCCATTTATTTTTCACCCATCAATTTGGTCAAGCCTTCTGGTGAAATGACATTAATACCTCCGTTTGGCGACTGAAGCACGGCTACCTTAGTGAACTTGCCATCGAAATACCAAAAATAATCTGGAGAAATACCTTGTGGGTGATCCTTATAAGAGGCTTGAATCACAGGCATCGTTTTCTGAATGAAGTTGACAAAGTCCACAGGTACTTGAGGGCTGATTTTGCAAACGTTGACGAGCCCTTTGTTAGGAATTGCGACTACCGATCCCCATTCTCCCACCAACTCCGGCATGGTATGCACAAGGTCCAGTGCAAAGCTTGCTGCGTAGTCCTCGTTGCCGAGGAGAGTCATTTCAAATGCTGCACCATTGTTATCGAAGGTTTTAGTGACCTTGTCAATTTGCTTTTCGTTGACATGTCCTTGGGCAATTTCAAATGCTGTGTCTGCCGATTCTTTCCATTCTACAAATGTCTTTTGCATGACAGGCGCGAAAGTCGTCGGTAAATCCAACATCAACAAGGTATATGTTCCTTCCAAATCCACTCGCGTCACGAAAAGGGATGGACCTCCACGCGAATCTATCCAAAGCTTTGGGTAAATTCGCAAGCTGAGATGTGGCTTCATGGACTCAAAGTCTGTCAAATTCAATGCATTCTGATTGTCAAGCGATGCGAATCCTTGCTCAAAATGCGTTTGGACAATGGCCTTCCATTGATTCCTATCGGTTTCGGCAACACATTTCAAAACTAAATTGTCAAGATTGATTGCCTGAAGGGCCTGGCCTGGTTTGAGCGTAATCGTTCCGCCTTTCAAACTCTTGATTTCAAATCGTTTCGTAATGATCGGAAGGGCGAGTTCAGCAATTGTTTGATAGTCCTTTTTACTGACTTCGCCTTTGCAGCTCGGGGGAATCGAATACTCAAGCGTTTGAGCCACCATTTGAATCGGAATTATCAGAAGGAAAATCAAAAATGGGCAAAGTAATCGCATCTTGTGAATTTTTATATTGCTCTGAAATTTAGTCCAAAACCACCCCAAACACCTTCTCCATCGCCGTTTTCGTCGATACAAATTCATCGATTTTGCCATAGTTGCTGTTGACGGCATAGACGATCGTGGTGCTGTCTGCCGGGAAATGAACCATGTTGGCGTAATACCCGATGGCATCGCCACTGTGTAGGTAGGCTTCTCCCCTAGGGGTGTCGATTTTGAAGATGCCAAGTCCGTAGGAAATGGGAAAGAAGGCCGGATCAAGGTCCTTGGGTGCTGTCCATGTCATCATTTCCTGCATGGTAGTCGGACTGAGCAAAGCTCCACTTGTAACTGCTTGTAAAAACAGGTTCATTTCGTACGGATTTGAAATCAAGCCACCGTCGGCGGTATAATAATCCCATCCGCTGAAATAGGTGCTTTCAATGACTTGGAGATTGCTGTAAAAGTCCACATAGCCACGGGCAATGCCGTCGGGAACAGGATCTTTGGCTGCGAAACGCGTTTGGTACATGCCAAGCGGCGCGAAGATTTTTTCTTCGAAGACATCGCCAAATGGCTTTCCTTCAATGGCTTCGATCAGCATTCCCAGCATAATATATCCCGTGTTCGAGTACCGCACATCCTCGCCGGGGGCAAAGTAGGCGGATTGACCGTAGGCATAATGCAGCAGGTCCTCCGGTTGCCATTCGCGGATCAGGTCATTGAGCGATGCCGTCTGAAACGTCAGATTCTGAATGTAATTGTAGATCCCGCTCGAATGGTTGAGCAATTGTCGGATCGTCGCTTGATCTGCATTTTCAATTTTGTCGATGACGTCTCCCTGCAAATAGTCCGAGATTTTGTCGTCTAGCCCCAATTTCCCCTCTTCCATCAGCATCAAAACCGTCACGGCCGTCACCATTTTTACTGTCGAACCCACGCGCAAGCGATTGCAGGGTTGTAGCGCGACGTCATTGTGCAAGTCAGCTTTGCCGCTGCTGCCGGTCCACATACCCGTTTGCGGTTGATACACTGCCATCGAAATTCCGACGACGCCTTGCGCTGCAATGTCGTCCAGAAGTGCCTGATATTGAATGTGGGAGGGATGAACTTGGCTGCTGTCTGCAAAACCCAATTGGCATTCGTAGAAATCAGGTTGAAGGTCTTCGCCCTTTTCGCAGGAGGCCAAAACCAACAAGCTTACCAATAGGAGTAAGAGGTACTTATTCATGGGAATTGGCTTTGGAGAACAGGAAAAATTTGGCTCCCAAATGCAGGTTGATATGGGTCATCACGGGAATGAAGCCCGGCGAATACGGAAATTCCACCCAAGACTGATAGCGCAAGAATATTTTGGGCGAATGGACATTTTCTTTTTGCAAATAATACCCAATATCCATTGACAATGAAGGATATAGCCGCGCACTTCCCGCGTCTTTTTTGGTGACATATTCACCATTGACGAAATCAAATTCCGGTGCTGTGCGAAAAGAATGCATGTAGCCGATTCCCAACATTCCTTGAAGGGCAATCCCCGGTTTGAAACGGTATTCATACGCCAATTCGCTATGAACGCCGACGGCTTGGGCTAGGTGGCGGTGGTAGAAATAAAAGACATTCGCAGTTTGGAAAAGCCTTCCATGTGCGCCCTGTTTGTAGTTCCATTCGGTACCCAATTGAATCCCAGGATGAATGGGCGTCGTGAAAAACCGCGTAAAGGGGAGGGCGGTGGCTTCATTGAACACCGAAATGGTGACGGGAATTGGCTTGGACTGGGCGAATGTCGGTTGGGGCATCGAAAAAATGGCCATCAGAAGCGAAGCGATCGCTGCATTCAGCAAAGGTCTTCTCCCCAGTTCCTTGATTTTTCCAAAGCATTTCATCATGCAAGTTTCGGTAACAATCGGTCGAGGTGCAAACTGTTGAAAGTGAGCGTCATTTTCTATGTAGAGGTCTAACGAATCCTTTCACCATGAACGCGATGTCCCTCTTGCCATCCATTACCCCCCATTCCGAAATCGAAATTCACAATATCTATTCCAAGAAAGGTTCCGCCAAATGTACTGTGGTTACCGCACATGAATTCGGGATATTTTAGAATGCCATCAGGTTGAACCGTGGGATGAATAAATGCATCAACAGGTGCGTTAGGGCACGGTATTCGACCATTTCCAGATCGGTAACGGATCTTTAAAAGGCTGCCCAATCTTTCCAATTTGGAGATTGTTCCAATGTAGGTCACTGTATCTCCGAAGTAGTAATTGCCCTCGGAGGTAATCCAAGGACAGGAAGTAAAGACAAAATCCCCACAAAATTTGCTGCGGAAATCCTCGACCGGAATGATCGTGGTATCGGGTGGAACGATAGGTGTTTCTTTCGGAATAAACGGAGCCTCTTCCAATTCGCAAGAAGCAAAAGTCGTCAAAGCAAGCAAAAGCAAAGTCAGATAGGCAATTCGATTCATTCCAAACAAGTTAATAAACCCGATTGAATTTACCAATCAAAATTTCCGGATGGCAAAATGCGCAAGCCTTAATTTTTAATTCTCAATTCTGAATTATCTCAATTCATAACAGCGCTCCGCACATCGCTCCCCATCCATCGCCGCCGACATGATCCCGCCCGCATAACCGGCGCCTTCGCCGCAAGGAAACAAGCCCCGCACCTGCGGATGCATCAGCGTCTCCGCATCCCGCGGGATGCGCACCGGCGAACTCGTACGCGACTCGGTTGCTACCACAACGGCTTCATTGGTCAGATAACCGCGCATTTTGCGGCCAAATTCGCGGAAGCCTTCCTTGAGTCGCAAACTGATTTCTTTGGGCAAAACATCCTCCAATTTTGCGGCATTCAAACCCGGCAAATAGCTGCAATCGGGCAATAAAGACGAGGCTTTTCCGCTGACGAAGTCTTGCAATCTTTGTGCAGGTGCCACTTGTTTTCCGCCACCCGCGACAAAACAGGCCTTTTCGACCATCGATTGGAACTCCATGGCTGCCAAGGGATTGTCGGTGCCAAATTGTTTCCAGTCCTCCGGCGTGACCTCTACTACCATCCCCGAATTGGCAAAGGGCGAATCGCGTTTGCTGGGAGACCAGCCATTCACCACCAATTCGTCATTGGCTGTGGAAGCCGGACAGATAATTCCACCCGGACACATACAAAAGGAATACACGCCGCGACTGTAAGCCTGCGTACTCAGCGCATAAGCAGCCGCAGGCAAGCCATCCGGCCGCACATCACAATGATATTGCAGGCTGTCAATCAACGGTTGCGGATGTTCGACCCGCAAACCCAAGGCAAATGGCTTGGCGAATATTTCAAGTTTCTTGTCGGCCAGCATTTTGAAAATATCCCGTGCGCTATGCCCTGTCGCAAGGATCACGGATTTGGCCGCAATCGTTTCACCCGAATGCAATTTGACGCCTTCGACTTGCCCGTCGGTGATTACAATATCCTCGACCCGCTTCTCGAAATGCACTTCGCCGCCATGCGCTAGAATCGTTTCGCGAATCGAACTGATGATTTGCGGCAATTTGTTGGTGCCGATATGCGGATGCGCGTCGATCAAAATTTCACGTGTGGCGCCGTGCTGCACCAAATTTCGAGGATGCGACTTGTATCGCCGCGTTTTTTGCTGCGGGTGTACAATTTTCCGTCGGAGAATGTACCTGCACCACCTTCCCCGAAACAATAATTGCTGTCGGCGTCCACAAATCCTTCCTTGTTGATGGCTGCAAGGTCGCGCCGCCGCGCACGTACTTCTTTGCCGCGTTCGATGACGATCGGTTTGAGCCCCAGCTCGATCAAACGCAAGGCCGCAAACATTCCGCCGGGTCCGAATCCAACGATCACCACAGGTGCAGCATTCGTCACATCCTGCAGCGGAAAGTCCCACAAAGGCTCCGGTTCAGGCTTTTCATCCACCCAAACCTTAAATTGCAGCAGGTACATCGGCGGACGTTTGCGCGCGTCGATCGAGCGGCGCACGAGTTCGATGCCGGAGATTTGTTTTGCCGGAATGCCGAGTTTTCTGCTGATCAATTGCAGGTGAACGGCAGCCAAATCGACTTCCTGTGCTGCAACATTGATTTCAATTGTATGAAACATGCTGCGAAGCTACGGTTTTTGAGGCTGGATTTTCCTTCGAATGTCTTCATCCGCAAGGCTTGGACCTCAAATTTGTGGACATCTTCGTGGTTTTTCCAGAATCGAGGGCTTTGATATGCCGCAAAATTTCGACAGCTTCGCAGAAGGAAAGTCTAAAAGCCAAAATTGCGATGAAAGGTTCGACCGGTAAGATCAGTCAGCTCAAAAAGCCCGAAAACAAGGAGCCTGAGACCACAGGTGGTAAAACGATGACGCCACCCGCGTTTTCGTTGAAAGCAGGTGGTGCGGAAGGGGAGGGCAATGCGCCCGTCGCCAAACTCAAATTGCATTCGGATACGGAAACGGTTGATCGTACAAAATTGACGTTCAGTGAATTGCAAAATGCGCAGGTGGGTCACTCGTGGGTGAGTCTGGAATACAACGATCCGACGGCTGTGCCAGATGAAATTAATCCGCTGACAAAAGCATTGTTGCAGGCTGGCTACGCTTCCTTCGGATTTTGGCCTTTGATCAACCGCACCGGCGATATGACCTATCCCGACGACAGCCAACAGCGCGTCGACGCCGGATTGACGCCGGGCAACGGCACGAGCAACGATACTGCACACCGGGGATTTTCCTTGAATCCTTTTAAATGGGTTCCTGGTCGTGTGGAAGAGCCCGATTTGGCGCACGCACCGAAAGGCACCGTGGAGTATTCCTTGAATTTGCAGGAACTCAAAAACATGTTGGCCTACGTCGAAGGCAAAAAGAACGCAGATTACAATTTGTACCGTTTCAATTGCACAACCTTCGCTGTGGATGCTGTGAAAGCTGCCGGCAAGAGTGCACCGGGCGGTTCGATGATGGGCGTATGCTTGCCAAATGCCTTGTACGCCGACATGGACAAAATGAGCAAAAAAGGGGACAAAAGCGTGACGCTCGCACCCGAGGAACCCGCCAAGGAGGTCAAAAAGCCCGAGGTTGCAGGAAATTGATTCCCTTTTGCCGTTGAGCCCTTTTCTTCGAATGAAATCCAAAATTTGGGTGGTACTTGGCGCAATCACCGCATGGGCTGGATGCCATTCGCAGCGATCACCCCAATCACAAATGCCTGACAATCGCATATTTACCGTCACCGCAGAGGTTGTCGGCTTTCGGCAACATGACCTCAGTAAAATGAAGGGCAGGGTGCTGATGTACAGTTACATCGACCTGCATGTGAAGTCCGCCATCAACAAATCCGATCCCAAAATCACATTCTTGGGCGACACCATTTCCATTACCCGCCCGGCAGAGAAAGGCGATGAAAACCTGAAGGTCGGCATGGTTTTGCAAGCTGAAATCGGCGTCGACAAATTGGAGGACCCGCGGCAATTTTACTGGATGCGGCGGATCGAATAGAATTTTCTCGCTTCTGATAGGATTAGATACCCACATTCCTTGCCTTCTTCCTTCGAATCGTTATCTTTAGCCATTCATCAGTCTAAAAATGTCTATTTGCCATGGAAAAAGATAAGTTGCAGCCCGTTCTGACTTCGAATGACAACAATAGCCTTATGTGTACGCCCGAAAATGCCGGCCAATCAATGGCCCCACCTGCATTTTCGTTGACGGCGGAACCGGAAATGAGCATGGCCGCCGAACCTGAAGCGGCGGCAGCTGAGACCGAAACATTGACGATCAAGCCGGGAGAATTGACGACGACGGGCGAGGGCAGCGATGCAGCGACCAAGTATATCCATTGGCCGGGAACCGACGCCTCGGGCGTGACCTTGGGCAAGGGCTATGACATTGGGAGCCGTACGGAAGCCGACGTCGTTACTGAATTAACCGCAGCCGGCATGGGCGTCGACCAAGCCACCAAAATCTCCAAAGGCTATGGCAAGAAAGGTGCCGCGGCCGGGACATTCGTCACCGACAACAAAGACGACATCGGCGAAATCGCGACGGACGTTCAATACGCCTTGCTCGCCACGATGCTCGACGACTACGAAGCCAAGGCCAAGGACATGGCTACCAACACCGTAGCCGCAAGTGACAATTCGAATGCCGCTGCGCGTGAGGTCAAAGACGGCGTCGAAGCGGGTACCTACGTGATGACTGAGGCGCAATGGACGGGCTTGCATCCTGCGATGATCGAATTGCTCACCGACCTCAAATACCAAGGCGGATATTATGCCTTTGACCGCGTCGCCCAAATCAACAAAGTCCTCATCGAAAACGACGGCAACCACCTTGAGCAATTCAAGGCTGTGGCCGCCCTGTTTGAGAAAGGCGACGAGACGCAGAGTTACATGGACAAATACGGCAAAGCCATCGGCGAAGGCACCGGCAACACCGAATTGTTTTACGGTCAAACGACCGATGATATCGCGGGCGCTACGACCCGCAGGAACCGCGTGCGTTTGGCCTATTTGAAGCAAATCATCACCGCCTTGGAAGCAGGAAGCACCGTGACGATGGCGATTCCAGAGAATACGGAGGGGTAAGAACAGCAGGACTGGGATTTTTGGGATTGCTGGGATTCCTTCTGCGAATCAGAATGTTATTGCTGTAGAATTGGCATTCGAAGCTATTCGTTTGGCTTGAATTTCTTGTTGGTGAGTCAATGAAACTGTAGGCTTGGGCCACCGAATTTGAGTAGCATCCCGATTTCGATGTTGTTGGCTTCCAAGTAATTGATGGCCCGAATGCCTTGGCCAGGGATTGACCTACGGAGTCTTGTTCAGGTAGAGCTTCCAATCGTCCCAAAAAACGGAAAGCTCCTTGTTTGCAGCATTCATGTAAGCGATATTATCCTCGGATGTATACATTTTCATGGCTTCAAAATGGGTGAATCCATCTGGACAATTTTCGTCAGGATGTTGGGTAGTATTTTGGATATCCAATAGGACAGTTTTCGTTCCGTTTTCTGGCGTTACTGCCATGTAGAATCTGCCGTTGTTTGCATCGCCTTCCTTGATGTATAATTCGATCTCCATCCATTCACCGTACACCAGTGGAAATGAAGTCGCGGTTTGTCCCCAAACCTCTTTCCATTCGCAAGTGCGACAATTTTGATAATCCGATTTAGCCCTGAAATTGAGTGGGCTGCCACTACCTTCTGATTTGTTGACGTTGACGGTGACTCGAAAAGCATTCTTCTCCTTGGTCCAGGCACCGTTGTTCCAGAATTCAAAAAGCGTAAACCAATAAATACGCTCAGACCATTGCTCAAAATAAACCAAGTCGGGATGCAGTTTCAACTTAACAGTCTGATAGATTTCTTTGATGCAATTGTTGTCATGTACACTCAACTGTATACGGCCTTTGCGCTTGGTGCCCTCCCTGATATGGGCTTCAAAGAGCTGGAACTTCAAAACATTGTTTCCCGCGCTATCGGGATCCTCCACGATCGAGGCTTTGCGTTGGCTATCATCGCCAGCCTCATAACCGATCTCTACAAAACCGATTTTTGAATGGGATTGGAAATCGTTCCAATCATTGTTGGTGAGCAAATCTGAATCGGTTCCAGCGAAGGCGACGTTTTCAAAATCCCCATTGGTCAGTGTCGTGTTCTTGAACCCAGTTTGAAACAATAGCTCCTCCGTCTGGGTGGCGCATTCGATGTCGCAATTCACACTGTCCTTTCGGCACGAAACCAATACCATGACGCATAATAGGCACAGAGAAAATGATAGGGTTGATGCGCTTCTCATTTGACCGAAGATTAAATTTCAATGCATTGCCAAACTATCTAAAGATAGCAAAATTTCGAGCGAGGAGAAGTCTAAAATTTCCATTTCACCAGACAAAAAAAGGCCATCCCTTTCGAGACGGCCTTTCATTATTTTCACTTCAACTAAGATCAGATGCCAAACGCCACCTTCACCTTGTCCACGTAGTCCAGCAATTCCCAACCGAAGAATTGGACTTTCTTCTTTTGGAAGGTGCGGATTTCCTTGCGGACGCCGTTGTTTTCTTCGATGGTCACGTAGGCGACTTCGACTTCTTTCAATTCAGGGGTGCGACCCATGTGACCGTAGCTTGCAGTCTCCGAGTAGATCGGGTTGAGCAAGTCAAAACGCTGCACGATGGCTTTCGGACGCATGTCGAAGATCGCCTCGACTTTTTTGCCGATTTCGATGTCGCTCATTTTCACCTTGGCGGTGCCATAGGTGTTGACGTTGATCGAAACAGGGCGTGCGATGCCGATCGCATAGGCCACTTGCACCAACACTTCGTCAGCCACACCTGCAGCGACAAGGTTTTTGGCGATGTGACGGGTTGCGTAGGCAGCCGAACGGTCCACTTTGCTTGGATCTTTGCCGGAGAAGGCACCACCACCGTGCGCGCCTTTGCCACCGTAGGTGTCCACGATGATTTTGCGACCGGTAAGGCCGGCGTCGCCGTGAGGACCACCGATCACAAACTTCCCGGTTGGGTTGATGTGATAAATGGTATTGCTGTCGAGCAATTCGGCAGGAATCACGCGGGTCACCAGAATGCTCTTGACATCCTTGGCGATGGTGCTCAGCATCAGCTGATCACGCTCTGCTGGGCTCAAATCCGGATGGGTTTTGGCAGTCACGAATTCGTCGTGCTGTGTGGAAACGACGACGGTGTGCACGCGCATCGGCTTGCCGTTGTCATCATATTCGATGGTCACCTGTGCCTTGCTGTCAGGGCGGAGGTAAGGCATCAGGCTCAGTTCATTCTTGCGAATGTTAGCCAATTCCTTGAGGAGGCGGTGGCTGAATGCCAAGGCCATGGGCATGTATTCGGGGGTTTCTGCAGTCGCATAACCAAACATCATGCCTTGGTCGCCTGCACCTTGGTCGAGGTCGAGGCCCTTGCCTTCGTCCACGCCTTGAGCGATGTCGGGGGATTGGCTGTGAAAGGAAGCCAAAACGCCGCAGCTGTCTGCGTCAAAGCGATAATCGTCGTGGTTGTAGCCGATGCGGTGAATCGTTTCACGCACAACCTCAGGTACTTCCACGTAAGCTTTGGTAGTGACTTCGCCAGCCACGACAACGAGGCCGGTGGTAACCATGGTCTCGCATGCAACGCGTGAATTTGGATCCTGCTTGAGCATGGCATCCAAAATGGCGTCTGAAATCTGATCAGCAATCTTATCAGGGTGCCCTTCGGATACGGACTCGGATGTGAACAAATAAGGCATAGCTGTATTTCTCCTTTTAAATGAATTCTCAGTGAAAAAACGAGGCAAAGTTAGCAGCAATTCATTAGAATGAAAGTGTTTGGACGTGATTTCTGGGAGCATCGCCGAATGCCATAGAAAATTTTGTTTGGCGATTGGTCTGGCCTGCAAAACAATAGACTGTTTGGCGGGAAACAACGGCCGACCTTGTATATTTGCAGCCATGGGAAGAAACAAGCTGGTAAAGCTCGAAGAATTCAGCACGGCTCCGAATTGCATCTTTGGCAAGGACGGATTGGCCGGCACTTGGCATGCCCACTTCGGGAATGACAATCCGATCATCCTCGAACTCGGCTGCGGCAAGGGAGACCTTTGCGTCGGATTGGCGCGCCGGCATCCTGACTTCAACTACATCGGCGTCGATCTGAAAGGTGTGCGGATGTGGACAGGGGCGCAAACGGCTTTGCAGGAAGGCTTGAAGAATGTCGCTTTTCTCAGAGCCGACATTCACGGCGTGGCACACTTTTTCGCGCCAGGCGAGGTTGCAGGGATTTGGATCACCTTCCCCGATCCGTTTCCCCGCATGAAGCAGAGCAAAAAACGCATGACGAATGAGAAGTTCCTCAAGAACTACGTTCAAATGCTGCCTGCAAATGGCGATGTCTGGTTCAAAACGGACAACAATTCTCTGTTTGAGTACACTTTGGCGCATTTTGCAGAATTGAATGAGAAGCAAGTGTTTGCCATCGAAGTGCTCGCCCAAACCCGAAATCTGCACGCCTCCGAATTGAAAAACGACGACAACGGCATCACCACCGACTACGAAAGGCGCTTTCAGGGCATGGGAAAACCCACGAACTACATGCACTTCCGCATCTCTGCCGGCCCGAATATCGGTTCGGTTCCTGCTTGCGAGCGCGTGGCTTTGGATGCCGATGAGCGCGCGCCTCGGTTGAGGTGAGATTTGGAAATTGGGGATGGAATTTGCAAATTTGCTGGCATCAAAAGCCTCATTTTTCAAAATTCAATCCTATGAAAGCAACAGATTCACAGCAAGTTCAGGCAAAAGCTCCCGTAAGCTCAGATTCTGCATTTGACCAAGAAGTTGGTGGGAAGACGATGGCCCCGCCCAAGTTTGGCTTGGAAGCAAGTGGGGGAGAAGCCGCGCATGCGGCTGATGGCGGCGGACAAATGCCGGATGATGAGTTTGAGGCTTTGTTTTGGAAGATTGTCGCGAAGGCGAAGGAAACCGGGAGTGATAACTACCTTTGTAATGCGGTTGGTGTTGTCATGGACAATTACGGCTGGAATCGGGAAATGGTAACCATCAAAGTCGAAAGGGGTCAGAAGGATTGGGGAATTACGAATGGAAAAGCAAATCCTGAAGCGCACCAAACCATCGTTTTTAGCAAGTCTCTTTTTCGCAAGGACTTCGGATTAATTGTGCGAACTATAGGACATGAGTATCAACATGTTTTGGACAATATTGGCGATCATCCATCAAAAGACATATACGATGCAGAATTCCGTGCCTATTACTGGGAAATTACAAACTCTGATGTGATCCAACATCGAAAAATTCGAAATGTTAAGATCGCGATTTACAATGCGAAGAAATACTACCAGTTTTTAAACAGCGCACTCCAAGAAAAGTATAAAGAACAGTACCGAGAAATTTTGAACGTGGAAGCAAAGTTGTAACGATCTACCCATGCTTCGTCGGAAGATTCATTTTGTATTTTCAGTGCTTTCCATCGTTTTGTGGACGATTTTCTCAACTACAAGGGCTCAGACCGTCCCCGAAAGGCAAATCAAACTCATTGGTTTATTGGCTCCTGACACCGTGCGTGTCCAACGAGGACAAAAAATTCCGTTGCAAGTTTCTTTGCTTCATGTTGGAGGTGTGAAAATTCGAGTAATGAAGGATCCTCAACTCGAGCGAATCGAAACACTTTATGTAAGTTGGATTTGCGAAATTGTAAAAGATGGGCTCATTTATGATGATTGGAAGGATTTTCGGCATTTTGTTTCTCCATACCACAGAAGGAGGACCCACACAAGGACGTTGAAAAAGGGGAAATCCATGTCAAAGAACTTTGATCTACAGGAGCTATACCCTCTGGATTCTCTTGGCACCTACCAAGTTCGCGCCGTTTACGTGCAGCGTCCATTCCCGGAAATCGGCATCATCGAAGTCCCCCCCGTCTACTCCAACTGGATCACCGTGATCGTAGAGTAGCCACTTCCACCGTTCCAAGCCGCATTCTTCGAATTCTTTCCTCCGATTCTTTGAGATTTGCCCTATCTTCGTTCCTTCAAAGGGCGGTTTGCGCTGAAACATTCGCATCACCCGATGGTTGTAAAGCGATCAAAGCATTGAAAAAGGAAGCGTATGGACAGCTACTATAAGCCCGAAGACCTCAAGAAATTCGGCAACATCGGCGAGTTTGACAAGACCTTGGCCGACAAGTTTTTCAATTACTACGGCGAAGTCTTCAAAGAAGGCGCCTTGACTGCGCGTGAAAAAGCGCTGATCGCGCTTGCCGTTGCCCATACCGTGCAATGCCCGTATTGCATCGACGCCTATACCCACGACACCCTCGAAAAGGGCTGTACGGAGGAGCAGTTGATGGAAGCGGTGCACGTCGCAGCAGCCATTCGCGGAGGATCCTCACTCGTGCACGCGACACAAATGATGGGTCACGCGAAAAAGGTGTTGATGTAATGAAGTCATTGCTTGCGCAGGGCCACCTGTTTTCCAACAGCAACGCCCAGTTGGAGAAGCTCAATGCAGATGGCGGCGAGAAGTTTGCCCATAAGCTTCAGGCCATTGGGCTAAACCCTTTGAAGCCAACGGGAATCGACATTTTCCAGATGAACATGGGGAAAATGTGCAATCAGGTTTGCAAGCATTGCCATGTCGATGCAGGGCCTGACCGCAAGGAAATCATGACCCACGAGACAATGCAACTTTGTCTCGATGTTTTGGCACAGCATCCTGAAATCCAAGTAGTTGACTTGACGGGCGGTGCGCCCGAAATGAATCCGGAATTCAGGTGGTTTGTCGAAGAAGCGAGCACACTCGGCAAGCACATTATCGTGCGTTGCAACCTCACGATCATTCTGGCCAACAAAAAATACCACGACCTCCCCGAGTTTTTTGCCAAGCACAAAATCGAAGTCGTTTCTTCATTGCCGCATTACACGGCAGGCCGCACCGACCGTCAGCGTGGCGATGGCGTCTTTGAAAAGTCGATCAAAGCCCTGCAAATGCTCAACGAGGTGGGCTATGGCAAGGAAGGTACCGGCCTGAAGCTCAATCTGGTTTACAATCCGACAGGCGCGATGATGCCAGGTCCACAAGGCGAATTGGAATCGGACTACAAAAAAGCACTCCTGGCGAATTTCGGGATCGTCTTCAATAGCCTTTATGTGATCACCAACATGCCCATTAGCCGGTTTTTGGACTATTTGATCAGCAGCGGCAACTACGACGACTACATGCAAAAGCTGATCGAGGCCTTCAATCCCGGGGCAGCGCTCGGCGTCATGTGCCGGAATACACTTTCCATCGGCTGGGACGGCTATCTCTACGACTGCGACTTCAATCAAATGCTCGACATCAAGGTGGCAAGCAAGTCGCAACACCTCAAAGACTTCGATTTTGCCAGTTTGATGAAACGTGCAATCGTGGTCGATCAGCATTGCTATGGCTGCACTGCAGGTCTTGGGTCGAGTTGCGGCGGTCAAGTGGTTTGAGTCCAACTATTCTGGTATTTTTGCCGAATTGCTAAATAAAACTACATTGTTCACCTCGAAAATTTGTATTTAGCAAATTCTGTTTGTATTTTTGCTTCATTAACTCAAAGCCCAAGCGGGAGAAAGGAAAAGTGGAGCATGGAAAGCAACAAGGAACAGCATGCAATTTTGTTTGAGCAACACGCCATCCGGCGCGTGTATGACAAGGAAACCGACTCGTGGTGGTTTTCTGTGGTGGATATCATTCAGATTTTGGTTCAGAGTGCAGATTATCAGGCTGCAAGGAATTATTGGAAGGTCCTCAAGAATCGGCTCAAGAAGGAAGGCAGTGAGTCGGTTACAAATTGTAACCAACTGAAAATGGCCTCCGCGGATGGTAAAATGTATCAAACTGATGCAGGCACGGCAGAAACGATCCTCCGCATCATCCAATCCGTTCCAAGTCCCAAAGCCGAACCGATCAAATTATGGCTCGCCAAGGTCGGGTATGAGCGGATGCAAGAGCTTGGAAATCCCGAGCTAGCAGTTGCACGCGCACGAGAAACCTGGGAAAAACATGGTCGAACCGAAAACTGGATCAAACATCGTTTGATGGGACTGGAAACGAGAATCCGGCTTACGGACTATTGGGCCTCTCATGAGATCAAGCCGGGAAGTGAATTTGCGATTCTCACCAATGTGATCCATGAAGAATGGTCCGAGCTATCGGTAAAAGCGCACAAGGAATTGAAGGGTCTCGAACAACAAAACCTGCGCGACCACATGACGGAAGGCGAATTGATCTTCACTGCATTGGCCGAGCTTTCCACGCGACAAATTGCAGAAAAGGTTGATGCAAAAGGATTTGAAGAAAACCATCAAGCTGCCAAGTCGGGCGGTGGAATCGCCAAGAATGCAAGACTTGCCTTGGAGGAAAAGACGGGACAACCTGTCGTGAGCCGAGAAAATTCTCTTCCCAAATTGGTACAAGCGACCTTGGACGGGCTTGGAAGCGAAGACGGATAATCAAGAATTTCAATCTCTGGCTTTGCGCGTTCATGGAATTTGGTGCGCTCTTCGCTTGAACGGGTCAAAATCGCTGTGGCAATGGCCTTGTCGGAATAGCTTTTGAGGAAGTATTCGACCTTAATCTGTTGGTCAGAGACGCGGGAAACAACCACTTCCACATTTTGGTCACATTTGTCAAGTCCGTAGGTGAGCAATTCGCGCAGATCGGCACCATTCTCGGTCTTGTTGACCATTTTCCATTTGCCGCCACAGTCGAGATCAGGGTAATCGATTTGGATCTTGCAAAGCTTGGTTGCATCGAGGGAGACTTCCCAAGTTTGTCCGTCGACTTGGTTTCCAGTGCCTTGCCATGTTCCTTTCATCCATTTTGGTGCAGCGGCGCAGCCTGAAAGGCTGATCAAAAGCGTCAACAGGACCCAGAATTGGACCTTAACGAGATGCGAAAATGTACCTTTTTTCATGATCAGAATTTTAGAAGCAAACGCAATTGAGTTGAAAGGATACAGGTAATGTACCAATTTGAGCCTTTGACTGTGCAAGGGACGAACGAATTTTTTCGAACGCCAATAAACCATTGGATTTTTTGCGGGTCTTTGCTACATTCATCTTAGAATCAATTCATCCACAATGAAAATCAATACGCGCTTTCTACTTTTCCTTGCCTTGCTTTTGACTTTTGCAAGCTGCAAGAAGGACAAGACCATTGGCTTTGACATCGGAAAGAACCGTTTTACCACCGTGGTTGACGGCGATGACCGCGAATACTACGTCCATGTCCCGGAAAGCTATGATCCAGACGTGCCAATTCCTGTTGTTTTCATGTTGCATGGAACGAGCGGCGACGGACTCAAATTTTACAACATTTCGGGATGGAAAGAGCTCGGTGAAACGGAGAATATTCTGACCATTTTCCCATCCTCGTGGCGCTACTGCATCATTGAGGACGGAAACACCCAAAACATTACCAAATGGAATTGTTTTCCGGGGGCATTCAGCTTCTGCAGTGGTGAAACTCCGCGTGACGATGTCAAATTTTTGAGGCAGATCTTAACCGATCTCGGCGAAAAATTCACCTTGGACGATGGGCAGGTTTATATGGTAGGCTTCTCCAACGGCGGCCAAATGGCTACTAGATGCTCCGTCGAGATGAGTGATGTCATTGCTGCTGTCGTGGAATCAGCCGGTTCATTTTCAAACGATACATTGGTGAATCCATTGAACAAGATTCCTGTTTGGTATGAGATTGGAAATGTGGATGATAGACTGCTCACCGATTCCACGACCAATATTCCAATGCGGGATTTTGAGCTTTTTATGAATGTTTCAGCGTATGGCTCCAAGGTGGTCAGTGCCAATATCAATTCGTTTGGATGCGATTCCAATTATGTGTTGACGGGCGACTCCAATGTGGCCTTGTTGGCGACATACCCGGGATTGACGGCGACACCGCCCCACGAATTTCGGTTCATGTTGATCAAGGGTTTGGAGCACGAATATCCCAATGGAACCAACCACCCGTTTAACGGGCCTGTCGAGCATTGGGCTTGGTTTCAGCAGTATAGGGTGCATTGAAGTCTGGGTTGTCGCTGTGAATTTTGCCACCTATCAGGGTGCTGTGAATTTTGCCACAAAGACACGTAGCAGGGTGCTGTGAATTTTGCCACAAAGACACGAAGGCGCCAAGGTGGATGTTGTGAATTTTGCCACGAAGGCACCAAGCTGGATGCTGTGAATTTTGCTACAAAGGCACCAAGTTGGATGCAGCAAGTCGGCGTGAAAGTCAGAAAAGTCCCGGAATCAGCCTGTATTTGACCTTTTCCTTGTAGAGTTTCCAGTATTCGCCGTACTTGGCTTGACATTTTTCGTCGTCGCGGTAGGTGCGTTGCACGAGCAAAATGCAGAGGAAAAGGAAGTAAAACCATGGCAAAAACCAGCCAAATCCCGCGGTGCAGGACCAGAAAGCAGCCGCTGCCAATTCGGGAATGTAGTGAAAATGCCTTGCGAGGCCCCAAAAGCCGGAGGTGAGCAGGAGGTTTTCCTTTTCTTCGCCCGCGCCGGTCACATATTTCGCCTTGATAAACGTCGCTGGCTTGCCCCAAATATTGATCTTCCCATTTGCTTTGCGGAATGCCTGCCGCTGATAATCAGCCCAGTAATTCATCCAGATGCTGATCGCTCCCAAAATGAAAATGACCACGGCCGCCCAAGCAGGTAGAATGTCGTGGTGGCCGACCATGAAAAAGGCAGGGGAGGAGTAAACCGCAGGTACCCAGACCAAGCAACCCCAGCAGATATAGTAGCCGGCACGGTCCGTGATGATGTCCGTTGAGCGCATATAGCCTGATTCCCAGATGTAAAACTTGGTCAGGTACATCACGAGCAGGCCCGACGTAACCAGTTGCGCTGGATCAAAATGACCGATGAGTTCCTTTTGGGCGAAAGCAAATGAAATCGCGGCCAAGGCCCAACCGGTCATGCCGATACGGCAATTGGTCAGCATTTTGACGTCGATTCCCCAAAATCGAGGATACAATTCAGTGCCCCAGTAATAGTCAAAGATCACGTTGCCCGAGGTGCTGGAATCGGTCGAAGAGGGAGCAAAGCGGCCCTTGAAATAAAGCAACAGGCAGAAGGTCAACGCAAAAATATTCAGTGCTGCCAGCAATTCGCCCATGGTATTGTACATGATGGAGGCTGGAAACCAGCCCATCCCTTCGGAAGCACCCAGAAACAATCCGATCGAAAGCACAAAGGAAAGGAGGCCATTGTCCTTGTATTTCGGAATGTTGCCCATGGGCGTGACAGGGCCTTCGTAGGGTTTGCCGGGCAGGACCTTCATCATCAGGATTTGAATCGGAATGTAGATGCCCAGGATCTTCCATGCCGTCACACTCCCCCAAAAGTGGTCGAACCAAGCCTTTTCAAACACTTCCATGGGACCTTTGTCCACAAATGCCTGAAAAAGGGCCGTGATCGAGCCGTCCAAATGAAACAACGTGTACCAAATCAGCATCGCCGAGGTCGGCGTCGCGAGCATCAGAAAAAGTGCAAACAACGATTTCCCGATTCCCGGTTTCGCATGCGTAAATTGAACCTCAGTGCCTTTCATGCCGAATTCTTCTTCTGAAGCCCATTTTTTCAGCTCCGAATGCCGAAGATATTCAATTTTTCCAAGAATTCGGCAACGGGAAAGCTGCCGAAAAGGAAAGCCTGAATCCTTGGTTTGGTTGGAATTCGCTAGTTTTGGCAAGCCTTCTGCAAAGTTGTCGAAGGTAGCCCGCGGTGAACTTTTCTACTGCCGGGCCTAGGTTTGGGTGAATGGAGGCCGGCCAAGCTGGTTCAGAATATGGAAGAAGAACGCATTTCAGTGGCGGATTGGTGGCAGAAGCAACGCACCAATTATGTCTATGTTGCCATGGCGGCTGGAATCCTTTGTTTTCTCGCGTTTGCCTCCATTTGGGAGACTTTTTATGGCACTCACGACAAGACTGACACGCCCCTGCAAGTGCTGGGAAGCATTTTTCTCCTGATGCTACGCCACCTCGCGATTTGGGTGCCTTTTCTCTTCCTCGAAATTTGGGCCTACCGCTTCATTCCCCGCCTTGAGCAGCGTTTCAATCCCAAAGGCAGCAAGGAAATTCGCATGCAAATCCTGATTGCCGCCTGCGTGGCAGTATGTTTGTTGCCCTTGTTGGTCCCCGCGATTTTGGTTTGGGTGCATGGGTGAGACGCATCACCGCCGATACCGCCTTTCGCTTGGGCAAATACTTTGGCAATGGTTCAAAGAATTTGCAACGCTGCAACTTTTGCTTACTTTTGCCGTTACTAACGTATCGCGTCAATGATCCAGAGTTTCGGTTCAAAGGAGACAGAAATGGTATGGAGAGGGGAACGGGTAACCAAATGGCCGCTCGAAATGCAGCAGGCAGGAAGAAGAAAACTGAGAATGCTGCACAACTCCCAGAGCACCCACGATTTGCGGGTGCCGCCTTCTAATCGTTTGGAAAAACTTTCTGGAGATTTGCAGGAGTTTTACAGCATTCGGATCAATTCCCAGTGGAGAATCATTTTCCAATGGGATGGCAGAAATGCCTCTGAGGTTGAGATTATGGATTATCATTAACACTGAAGAGATGGCAAGTTTGAACAACATCCACCCCGGCGAAGTCCTGAATGAGGAGTTTCTCAAACCGATGTTAATTTCCGCCTACCGGCTCTCCAAAGATCTTGGCATCCCCCAAACGCGCGTCAGCGAAATCATCAAGGGCCGTCGACGTATCACTGCTGATACGGCATTACGTCTCGGCAAGTACTTTGGCAACAGTGCCCATTTCTGGCTCGGATTGCAAACCGATTTTGACCTCGAAGACGAGCAAATCGCCATTCAAGCCGAATTGGATGCCATCCCGCAGGTGATTCCCAACCAAGATTGATCCGCAGCCTTTTTCCCGAATTTTCCCTATCTTCGCCCTGCAAGAATTAGGGGTGCCTCTCGCATTGCGGGAGACTGAGATCATACCCTTCCCACCGGAACCAGGTCATGCTGGCGTCGGGAAATTCGGAAGCGGTCTCCTTTGCCCTTTTTTCAGCGTTGTTTTGGACTAAATCGGCCTTTTGGGCCCTGAAAAAAGCGTTATGATCAAGGAAAACGGTTCTCATTCTGTCGAAAATAAAGGCAAGGAATTCAAGCCTGTACAGGTCAATGGCATCACCACTGGACCTATCGCCGGTTCAGAAAAGGTCTATGTTGGCGAATTGCAGGTGCCCATGCGCAAGATTTCTCAGTCCGATTCGCCTGCAAGCTTCTCGCAAAACGGCAAAGGCGAGGCCAATCCTCCCATTTATGTGTACGATTGTTCGGGCCCCTACACCGATTCGAAGGCTGAAATTGACATCTACAAAGGCCTGAAACCCCTCCGTCAACGATGGATCGAAGGCCGTGGCGACGTCGAACGTTTGAAGGGCCATTCTTCCGAATTCACCAACAAACGTGCATCCGATCCCAAGGTGGATGCCATTCGCTTTCCACAGATTCCCAATCCCTTGCGCGCCAAGGCGGGCAAGAACGTGTCGCAGATGCACTACGCACGCAAGGGCATCATCACGCCCGAGATGGAATTTGTGGCGATCCGCGAAAACCAGAAAATCGATGCCTACAACGCCGAATTGCTCAAGCAGCATCCCGGTCACAATTACGGCGCAGCCACGCCCAAGCACCACATCACCGCCGAATTCGTGCGCGACGAAATCGCCCGCGGCCGCGCCATCATCCCCAACAACATCAACCACCCGGAAAGCGAGCCGATGATCATCGGCCGCAATTTCCTCGTGAAAATCAATGCCAACATCGGCAACTCGGCCGTGAGCAGCAGCATCGAGGAAGAGGTCGAAAAGATGGTCTGGGGCATCCGTTGGGGCGCCGACACCATCATGGACCTCAGCACGGGCAAAAACATCCACGAAACCCGCGAATGGATCATCCGTAATTCGCCGGTTCCCGTCGGCACGGTTCCCATTTACCAAGCCCTCGAAAAGGTCAATGGCAAAGCCGAAAACCTCACGTGGGAGATTTTCAGGGACACTTTGATTGAGCAAGCTGAGCAAGGCGTCGACTATTTTACGATTCACGCCGGTGTGCTCCTCCGCTACGTGCCGCTGACCGCAAACCGTGTGACGGGCATCGTTTCGCGCGGCGGTTCGATCATGGCCAAATGGTGCCTTGCGCATCACAAGGAGAGCTTTTTGTACACGCATTTCGAGGAGATTTGCGAGATCATGAAGGCCTATGACGTGGCATTTTCGCTTGGGGACGGCTTGCGGCCGGGTTCGATTGCCGATGCCAACGACGCAGCCCAATTCGCGGAGCTCGAAACCCTTGGCGAACTGACCAAAATCGCTTGGGAGCACGACGTGCAAGTGATGATCGAAGGTCCGGGTCACGTGCCGATGCACATGATCAAGGAAAACATGGAAAAGCAGCTCGAAATCTGCCATGAAGCGCCATTCTATACGTTGGGCCCACTCACAACCGACATTGCGCCGGGCTACGACCATATCACAAGCGGCATCGGCGCGGCCATGATCGGCTGGTTTGGGACTGCGATGCTCTGTTACGTGACGCCCAAGGAACACCTCGGGCTTCCGAACCGCGAAGACGTGAAATATGGCGTCATTACCTATAAAATCGCTGCCCACGCAGCTGATCTTGCCAAGGGACATCCTGGCGCACAAGTCCGCGACAACGCGATGAGCAAGGCAAGATTCGAATTCCGCTGGGAAGACCAGTTCAACCTCGGACTCGATCCCGATACCGCACGTAGCTACCACGACGAAACCTTGCCTTCGGAAAACGCCAAGGTCGCCCACTTCTGCAGCATGTGCGGCCCGCATTTCTGTTCGATGAAAATCACGCAGGATGTCCGTGACTACGCCAAAGCCCAAGGCATCGCCGAGGCAGGCGTTTTGGCCAAAGGAATGGAGGAAAAGGCGAAGGAGTTTGTGGAGTTGGGGAGCGAAGTGTACGTAAAAAGTTGATCTTTAAACACAGAGTACCAGATCGATGAACGGAGCAAATCTTGATGATTCTGAAGGCCAGGCCTTGGACAAAATCCAACGTTTGACGGATGCCATTCAGCAGCAATGCGATGCGCAAGATTTTGAGGCGGCAATCCGGTTGTTGATGGAACAGGCGACAATCTTGGAAGCGCTGGGAGACAAATTGTCACTTGGAAATAACTATGAGCAGCAGGCCGATATCGAGGACAACCATACCTACGATCTCGAACGGTCCGGTTGGTTGCGCGAAAAAGCTGAAATCCTCAAGTTTGAAGCAGGCGACAAGGCCACAATCGCGGCGAGATTGGGGGCTTACGCAATGATGCAGAAGCTTTCCGGGAAAAAGGAGGCCGCGCAGGAAATACTCAAGCAACAGGAACTATACCTTCGGGAACTCAACAATCATTTGGGTTTGGTGCCTTGTTTGAAAGACCAAGCGGAATTGCTTTTTGAAACGGGTTACAATGCGCTTGCCCTGAAATTGATTGTTGAAGCCGAGCAACTGATTTACCAATACGGTGTTGGTCATGAAACCATTCGGCTTTGTAATCTCCTGACTTTCAAGGCTAAGCTGCTGGAAGAAGAGGAGGATCTCGAGGGCGCATTGGCGGTGCTGAAGGAAGCGCAACCTTTGGCAAAGGCCTCGACTTCGCGCAGTTTGGCAGCCGAGAACTTGGCAGACCAAGCGATGCTCTACTACAAATTGGGACAGACAGCAATGGCAATTGAGCTGTTTTCCCAATCAGCCGCCGACTTCAGCACCATCAAGATGGACTACATGTTGCCCGAAATTTTGGACCGGCATGCACAAATGAGGTTGGAAATTGGGGACTTGGAGGCTGCGCTGAATCTCCAATGTGAATGCGAGAAGGTAGCCTTAAAATGGGAAGATACATTTCAGGTGAAGCGCAGCCTTTATGCACAAGCGCAAATATGCCTGCGGATGGGAAACCGAGACCAAGCTTCGGAATTGGTGCAGAAGGGGAGAGCTTATACGGGAATGCGTATGCTATCTTTAGAATCGGAAAAGCTGCTGCGCAATCGTTTCCCTGAATTGCTTTGAGATGTTGGCCACAATTCTCTGTGAGTAGCAGGGGTCAATAATTGAGCACCTTCTTGCGTCCATGCCAATAACTGAGGATCGCATTGTAATAGAAGCTGCCCTCCACCTTGGACTTGAGCCATAGGTTGAGTTTCAGCAGGTCGCGCCATTCGGTTTCGATGGTTTGAAGGTCTTGAAGGGAGAATGACTTTTTGGCGAGGAATTTCTGAAGCATGTCCAGGAATAACCTTAAATGGCTCCATTTTTTGCCATCAATGCTTTTCCGCAATAAGGTACGCAGTTTTTGGAGCCGCACAAGCGCCTCTTCACGGTTGTTCAATCCCACGGCAATGAGCAATTCGACAAGTTTTGCCTGCGGATCGAGGTCCAGCTTTGGAATACGTTCCATCATTTCGACCACGGTTTCGGCGGCATTGCGGTGAAGGGTCGCTGCAATCTGAATGTGGATTTTGTAGAAATAATAACGTGTGAGCTCCTCCGTCGTCGAATCCTCCAACTTGATCAATTCGCTGATTTCCTTTTGCGCCAGCGGCAAATCGTTTTCGTAGAAATGATAGATGCTACTCAGTTCCAGGAATTTGGGAAGGAAATTCTTGCGTAGCGCCGGCGTAAGCTGATCCAGTTCCTTTTCGGTTTTGTAGATCAATCCGTTAATGAGCAGAAAATCCCCGCATTCCAACGAACTTTCCATCAAGAGATTGACGGCCTGCAAACGCACTTCACGCGGATAATTTTCCTTGACCGCTTGCTTCTCCAACTGAACAAGTCTGCGGTGCAATTCGAATTTATCCTCAAATGCCTTGCTGAATCGGTATTCCGACCAAAATGCAGCCGTGTTGCTCGCATTGCTGGGCTGCGCGGTCGCAATTTCCCTGATGTCGGACTTCACCTTTTCGGCCAGTTGTTTCAATTCTTGTGCTGAACCGGTGCCGTTGTGATGGCTTGCAATGAGCACATCCATTTTTTGCAGCAAGGTGTTGAGCGTCAGGGTTGACTGTACTTCGGATTCCAGCGTTTCGATGCGGTCGAGCGCTTTGGAATAGGCTTTCCAATCGGCATTGGGGCTTTGCGCGAGCGTATCGCGGTAGTCTTCGAGCAGGCGCAACGTCTCTTTGGGATTTTCCAATTTCTCGGAAGACTCGATGGCGGACTGGATATAGTCCAGCGCTTGGTCGTGGAAACCTTTGTAATTCAGGACTTCGTACTTGGCCCGGTACTTAAAGATGTTGAATTCGTCTTGGCTTGAATTGCTGTATTCGAGCAAAACAGCCAAAATATCGTCGAGAAGGGCATTTTTCTGCATCGAATAAAACGCCTTGCTGAAGCTTGCAAAGTGCTTTTGGTAGATGTCGCGGTCTAGATTTTTGTTGTATTCGGTCACCGTGAGGTAACCTTTGTAAATCTGCGTAAAGCGACTATTCCGGCCGTGGAGGTTGTAGAGCCTCTTTTCCTCCTTGGCCATTCCGTGGATCAATTCAAACAGCGCCTGCATAATTCAGAGCTTACTAAGTTGCCAATTTTTCGTCCAACGCTCGGCTACCCAACGGGTCAGAAAAGTCCAAATTCAAGCCGATTCAACAACAACGCAATTCGAAGATATAAAATAAATCCACATTCACCAAGTCAATAGGCTATATTTCAATGTTATGTGAATGTGAACTTGTTTTTAGCTGCTTAAGTTCGTCGAGATGATGCCCTAGCGGTCATCGCATACGCCTACGCAAAGCCAGTTTGAAATCAAATTCCCATTCGAATTCAACTCCCCGATCACACGATTTCCCCAAAGCAAGATTCCCAGCAAACCCATTCAAAATGAGCCCACTGGGAAATCAAAAAGAATCTATGTAACTTCTAGAACATCCAGAATTCAACCCAAGGCGTGATTCTGAAAATTCTGAGAATTCTGATCATGCGTCGATATTGGCATACTTCGCATTCTGCTCGATGAATTCGCGGCGAGGTGGGACTTCATCGCCCATCAACATCGAGAAGATCCAGTCGGCATCAGCAGCACTTTCCACCGTCACGAGTTGCAAGGTGCGGAACTCCGGATCCATCGTGGTTTCCCACAATTGCTCAGGGTTCATCTCACCAAGACCTTTGTAGCGCTGAATGGTCACTTTGTCCATTCCACCCATTTCCTCGACCAAAATTTCGCGTTCGGCTTCGGTCCAGCAGTACTTGGCCTGCTTGCCTTTGCGCACTTGATAGAGGGGAGGAGAGGCGATATAGAGGTAGCCCGATTCGATCAGGGCCTTCATGTAGCGGTAGAAAAACGTCAAAATCAGCGTGCGAATGTGCGAACCGTCGACGTCAGCATCCGTCATGATGATGATTTTGTGATAACGGAGGCGATCCATGTTCAGTTCTTCGCCAGCGCCGATCCCTGAAACCCCGAGGGCAGTGATCATGTTCTTGATCTCCTCGTTTTCGTAGATGCGCGAAGGATGGGCCTTCTCCACGTTCAAAATCTTACCACGCAACGGCAAAATGGCCTGAAAGAAGCGGTTACGACCTTGCTTGGCCGAACCACCTGCGGAGTCACCTTCCACGAGGTACAATTCGCATTCCTCGGGTTTGCGGCTGCTGCAGTCGGCGAGCTTTCCAGGAAGGCCACCACCCACAAGTGTGTTTTTGCGTTGCACAAGTTCGCGGGCCTTCTTGGCCGCGTTCCGCGCTTCTGCACTCAAAATCACCTTTTGGATGATCACGGCAGCTACCTTCGGATTTTCCTCGAGGTATTCGTTGAGCGCTTTATAGACGATGGTTTCGACAAAACTGCCGACGTCGCTGTTGCCGAGTTTGGTCTTCGTCTGCCCTTCGAATTGAGGCTCAGGCACTTTGACCGAAATCACGCAAGTCAAACCTTCGCGGAAGTCATCGCCCGAAATTTCGAATTTGAGCTTCGAAGTCGCACCGGTTTTGTCGGCGTAGTTTTTCATGCTGCGCGTCATGGCCTTTTTGAAGCCGGAAACGTGCGTGCCCCCTTCGTGGGTGTTGATGTTGTTGACGTAGCTGTGCAGATTTTCCGTGTAGCTGCGGTTGTATTGCAGCGCAACTTCGACGGGAACCGTACCTGCTTCATCGATGCCGCTGATAAAAATCGGCTCCGAATGCAAGGGTTCGCGGCTTTGGTCGAGGAATTGGACAAACTCCTTGATACCGCCTTCGCTGTGATAATGCTTCTGAAGCGGACCACTGTAGGTCACAACGCCGTTGTCATCTTTGATTTCGACTTCTTCGCGCTCGTCTGTGAGCGTGATGCGCACACCTGCATTCAGGAACGCGAGCTCACGCATACGTGCTGCGAGGGTGTCGAACTTGTATTCGGTCGTGGTGAAGATCGTGCCATCGGGCCAGAAAGTGGTTTCCGTGCCACGTTCGGTCGTTTCGCCGACAACTTTGACATCGTATTGCGGGATACCCCGTTTGTATTCCTGCTGATAGATTTTCCCGTCGCGGTGCACACGCACAAGACATGGATCGGAAAGCGCATTCACGCAGCTCACGCCCACACCGTGAAGACCACCGGAGACCTTGTAGGAGCTCTTGTCAAACTTGCCACCGGCGTGAAGCACGGTCATGACGACCTCGAGGGCGCTTTTGCCTTCCTTCTCGTGCATGTCCACCGGAATGCCACGGCCGTTGTCACGCACACGGATCGAATTGTCTGGCTGTATGAATACCTGAATGTCAGTGGCATAGCCACCCATCACTTCGTCGATCGAGTTGTCTACAACCTCATAGACCAAGTGGTGCAAACCACGTACGCCAATGTCGCCGATGTACATCGCCGGACGCATCCGCACTGCTTCCAAGCCTTCCAACACCTGAATATTGGAAGCATTATAATTGCTGTTGTCTTTGATTTCGTCGCTCATGCTCTTTGTGTCACTTCCTTGCTTTTGATCCGTCGAAATGAGGCCGCAAAGGATTCAATTTCAGCGAATTTTAAACAAGGAGTCATTTCAAACAATTAATCATTTCAGAAAGGTTAAAAATACGTCTAAATCGCCGAATTAACCCGATTTTGAAAGGGATTTTATCCACAGACGGGAGAATCGTCCCTGGTTTTTATTCAAGATTTAGTTCGCTGGATTGGAGGCTGAATTTCCAAATTAGGCACTGATAAACAGCACTTTATGAGTAATTTGTGCATTTGGCCTATTTGGCGGTTCGGATATTCCGAGAATCTGAACTAATTCTGAATGAAATATGCACAATCTTGGTTGTCGGAGACTGACTTTTTTGCAAAAGGATCAGTCGATCAGCTTCAGATTCAGGCTGAGGTCTCTGGTCGTATAGCAGGTTTCGTTGCAATTCGTTGTGGAATTATAGCTGAGCTTGCCACCATCGACCGCATACACCGTCGCGCCGCGTTGCCTGTATTTGACCACGAAGCTATACCGCTGCTCAATCGGCAAGACGTAACTCACGCTGCCGCCTGAAACCGTATCCCGAAAGTAAAGGCTGCTGTCGCTCGCATTTCCGAAATAGACGGAAAGCGGCACTGCCAGGTTTTCGGTGTCGTTGGTGATGGAAAGGTAGACGCTTGCTTCCGTGGGCCGAAACGTATTGCAAAACAGCGTCGGATCGCAATCGGAATCATTGTTGTTGAGGCAGGCCGAAAAAGGAACGGCAAGGAGAAAAAGCAGGCAAAATTGAAGGTAACGGCGCATAGTCAGTTGACGAGAATGGTGATGGTGAGGACAATGCGATGGTCAAATACGTTTTTCGTTTGCATCGGAAGGTATTGATAACCCAGCCTTGCAATGATGGCGCCAGGGTCGGAAATGTAGGGGCCTGCCTCGGCGCTCCAGGCAAATCCAGTGGAGGCCGCTGCCTTCGTACCGCGATAATCGCCAAATCCCAATCCGCCAAAGCCTGCAACGTAGGCCCCAAAATGGGTGGATTCGTCGAATTCGTTCAGCAAGAAGCGCTTTTCAGCTTGCAATCCGAGCAAATAGCGCCGCTCGCGGTATTGGAAATAGGTCTCGGGTGCTTCCCCTTCGATCATCACCCTTTTGGTGCCCAACCTGCCCTTAAAAGTGGCTGACAAGGAGGCGTTTGCGGTAGGGAAGGCAATCCCCGCCAATCCGCCCATCATCACGTCCGTATGATTGAAATTGAAGTCAATTCCCAATTCAGGCATTGGGCCGTCTGATTGGGCCTTGATTTGAGGTGCAGCAAGGACGCCAAACAGCAATGCTGCAAAGCAACTCAACGCGTTCCGGCGACCCTTCATTCCAATGTATTGCGCTAGGAGCATTGGCGGATTTCTTATTTTTTCATCAATGCATCAGCCTTTGCGCGGGCATCGGCCATTACCTTGTCCGCCTTGGCATTGGCTTCGCGTTCCACCTTGTTGGCGCTGTCGATGGCTTCTTTGCGCACAAGATCCGCAGCCTTTTTCTTGGCGATTTTCTCCAACGGATTTTTGGCGGATTTTTCCATGTCATCGGCCTTTTTATTGGCTTCGGATTTGATCTTGTCAGCCGCAGTTTTGCCGTCTGCGCGGATCTTCGCTGCTACCTTTTCAGCCTCAGCAATGAGCTTCGCAGCTTCCGCTTTGGCCTTCTCCTTGGCATCGTCGATTTTTTCCGTCACGACAGCTTTGACCGAATCCTTGACCACCTTCACAGTCTCTTCGATTTTCTCCTGAACCAATTCCGTTGCGGATTCGCCGTTGGCGTTCTTGACGTAGGTGATTTTCGGATTGTCGACGGTGCCGCCCAAGCCAACGCTCACTTTGAAATTCTGCCCTGCATCCATCGGCTTGCCGATGAGTCCGCCTACGGCGCTCATCGCAGCTTGTCCAGCGACGCCGACCGGCAGGTCGAATGCCAAATCATAGGCCATCGATTGATCCAAGCCATTGCTGCCCTTGACGGTCATTTTTCCATTTCCAATCGGAACGTCAAAAGGTTCGACGTTGATGCGGCCATTGGCCACTTTGAAGAAAATCTTGATGTCCTTGAGGTTGAGCTGCCGCAGTTTCTCGACCTTGATTTTGTCAGCCACCATGTCCAAGGCCTTGAAGCCCTTCAAGCTGCCATCGGTCACCGTTGCAATGCCGTCCGGGATATTGATCGAATTCAAATCCGGACTCATGTCGCCCAGCAATTTGCCGGTCATCGAGAAGCTCGTCCCGAATTTGCCGTTGACAAACTTGGCGATCGGAGCAAAGCTCTTGATGATCACAAAAGTCTCATAGGACTTCTTGATGTCCAGATTGTTGATCCCGACCGCGAAGTCCACCGCTGGCGCTTTGACATCCTTGGTATCATAGCCGCCACCCAGTTTGAAGTTGCCACCCAGTGTGTTGAATACGAGGTTGTTGAAGCTCACTTTGCGGTCACGCAAGAGCACTTGACCTGCCATGTTGTCCAACGTCAGGTTGTCGTAGAGCACCTTGGCAATGCTCGTATTGAACGTGAAGTCGATGTCGCCCGGCACTTCGTACACCTCCATCGGCACCTCCGGCGCGGCGGCTTGAGCGGAAGGGGCAGGGGTAGGCTCATCAACGATCCATTCGTTGACATCAAACTTGCTGGAGGTCAGGTTCATTTCTCCTTTGATGTTCTGATTGGGCAACAAGGCGTAGGCAAGGTAATTGTTCAGATAGCCGGTGATATTGACCGGGCTGTGGCCTACTTCGCCGATGTATTTCTCGATGTTGAGTTTCTCCGGTGTGAAGGTGATCCGTCCGGCGCTGATGGCGATTCCCTGGGGAACATCCGTCGAAACGTATTTCAGGCCGGTAACATTCAGCGAACCGCTTGTCGGCAGGTCGGCGTAACGCTCGGCTTCGATGTCGCTCATTTTGCCGCTTGTGGTCACGTCCAAGTCCAGCATTCCAGACATCGTCGTACCTTCGACGGGGTAAATTTTGGCCAGTTTTGTCAGGTTGAGCTTACCTTTTGCCGTGGCCGAATAGTTGACGTCGTCAAAGTTTCTTGCACTCAATGTGGCATCCAACGGTTCGCCGTCGATTTCCGCATGGAATTTGGTGACATTCAGAACCGCCTCTGCAATGTTGGTGCCAGGGCATTTCATGTCGGCAATCATGCTCATCTTGTCAATTGCCGAAGGGAAGTCCACCGTTTTGTAGTAGCCATTCTCCAACTTCATAATCGCATTCACCACTGGGAATAAACCTTTGTCGACGTTCACTGTCCCTTTGGCTGTGCCATCCACGGTGAATTTGCCTTTCATGTCCTGGCCTTCCATCGGGAACATTTTCAGGAGGTCCTCCAAATTCAAGCTGGCCTTGAGATAGGCATCAATGAACATGTTGGCCTTTGTGACGCCGGTAAGCAGCAACCGCGCATCGATCGGGGCCTTGCCAAACATTGCATGGAACTTCGGAAATTCGATTTTCAAGTTGTCGAGCGTAGGGCCGGGGCTTTCGGCTTTGAAGTCGAAGTTGATGTCTTTCACTTCCTCCGTCAGGTCAGGATATTTGAATCGGCCATTTTCCACGCCCAAATGCACCTTGAATCCCGGGATTGACTTTTCGTTGTAATTGCCTTTCACGCTGCCATCCAAGCTGAAAGTACCATCGGTGTCAATGTCGGAGAAGTCCTTTGTGTACATGCCCGGAACCATCGACAGGATGCTTTTGAAGGTATTCTCATTCGTCCCGAATTTGATATCCATGCCGATGTTGTCCCCCTTCATGGTCACCATGCCATCGAATTTCAACTCGATCTCGTTGAGGCCGATGCGGTTGTCTTTCAGCGTGTAAATGCCATTTTTGGTGTCAATGTTCACGGTCAAGTCCGCATCGATCTTGCCTTTGTTCAAGTAGTTGGTACCGCCCATTTTGAATGTGACGGTGTCGGCAGAGGTATATGTGTCAAAATCGTAGGCATCGTCCTGAAAGTCGCCGTTGCCTTTGTGGTTGAGGTTATCGATTTTAAGGTACATGTCGCCGGCACGGTCGTCATAGATGACCTGACCATTGTTGATGGCATACCCGCTCAATTGCAGCGAAAGGGCAGAGGAGGATGTATCCACTGCGGCGGTGTCCACGGCTAGCGTGTCCGTACTGGGTTTCATGATGTCCCAATTGGCCTTGCCGGCTTTGTTGACTTTGGCATGGATGCGCGGTGCGTCCAACGTGAGTTTGTTCACCTTGTATTTGTCTCCAAAGAGGCTAAACAGATCGACCACGACCCCAAAACGCTCGACATCCAAAAGGGTATCCCCCTTGAATTCGTCCTTGCCGATCACCCCGAATTTGTCCAAAGACACCGTCAAGTTGGGGAAGTTGCGGAAGATACCGATCCCGATGTCTTCAAAGTACACCGTTGCATTCACCTCCTTGTTGATGTAATCCTTGACGGCTTGTTTGATTTGTTTTCCAAAGATGAATGGAATGAGGATGAGGATGATCAACAGCACCCCAAGGGTAATGGCTGTGACCTTTAACGTTTTCTTCAGAAATTTTTTCATGATCGGGGTAGAGGCTGACAGAATTTTTTAAGCGCTGCAAATTTAGGGAAAAGTTGTTCCCCGAGAATCGACATTGCAACCTGAATTATGCACAACAATCGGGCCAGAACCATCGTTCCTAATGGATGCTATTTGCCTAAAGGGGAGCCGGTCAACGTTTACAGTTGAATTCCGAAGGCTGTCGCTGAAATTTGGCGAACAATGATTTCGAAGTCATCCGGTTTCACTTTCGTTCGGAGATGTGAATTGGGAATGACGTCTTTCACGCGAAAGAGACTGACAAGGTGTAGGCGAATTTCTCGATAAGGCTTATCCATTGGCATGGAAAGCATATCGTCAATCAACTGAAAGCTGAATTCATCGTCAATTTTTTGCGAGGTGATCATCACCGCGACGAACGCATCTTCCAATTCGATGGCATCGTCTGTGGAGAGGACCAAAGCAGGATGGTTTTGAATGCCTTGCGGCAGGTAGAACGGCAATTCTACGATTTCGCGTTGCCTGACTTTCATTTCCAGTGCGAGATCGAAATTGAAGTGGCCGATTTAGATTTTTCAGCCATTGCCTTGATCAACTCGGATCTCTTCGGATTCGTTTTAATCTTTTTCCCTACGAGTCTACGAAGCATTGCCTCCAAATCGTAAAATTCTATCAGAATGACCTTTGCAAGTTCGGTCAGTCCGGTGTCGACTTGATTCTCGTCATCAGCAAGAATTTGTTTGATTTTGCGAAAAGCGAGAATTTGCTCTCTGAGAGCGTCCAGAATTTCCTTTGTTTCCGCTCCCGATGGATTGGATTGAATACTGACCATTGTACCGAGCAACGTGAAATGCAATTCCTGCAACCGATCGACAATGGGATTGGTACCGAAATCTTGTTTTACTTTCAAATCCAATCCCTTCGCATGCGCACGACGATGTACGCCGTACGCCTTTTTGATCCGGCTAAGATTAGAATCAATAGGTTTTAAGGTCTTGACTAACATTTTGAAGTCGTTGAATCTGAACAAAAATGGTTCAAATCGAGGGAAAATGCAAATGATACATTGCACCTGTCACCCCAACAAAAAAGGGGCGAACCGAAGTCCACCCCTTGTATTTTCAATCACCAATGTGATCCCTTAAGCAAACATCAAATAGGAGAGAATCGCCACGACGCCCACCACAACCATCATGGCGTAGTTGCCGACTGCGCCCGTTTGGAGCAGTTTCAGGGTGTCCCCGAAGAACAACATCACGCTGCCCAAGCCGTTCACAAAACCGTCGATCACCCATTTGTCAAAGGCCATGATGACATTCTTGCCTGCAAAGACAAACGGATCAATGATGACTTTTTGGTAGAGTTCGTCCACGTAGAATTTGTTTTCCATGTGGGTGTAGAACTTGCCAAGGGTCTTTTTAACCATGGCATCGCCCTTGAGGCCATGCTTTTTGTAGAGATTCCAGGAGAACATGACCCCGCCTGCGGCGATGGCGATCGAAACCAAGATCAAGATGATCTCCAATCCGAAGCTCGCATGATGCTCCAATTCCTCGTAATGATGCATGGAAACGACACCTTCATGTCCGCCATGACCACCCAGCCAGTTGTTCAATGCGTGCGTGCCATGTCCGAAGACAGCAGGCAAACCCAAATAGCCGCCGACAATCGCCAATCCGGCCAAGATGTACAAAGGAATCGTCATCAACGGCGAACTCTCATGCGGTGCATGCACACCGTGATCGTGTCCATGACCATGATCGTCAGCACCGTGTGCATCTTTTGCATGGGCGTCCTTGCCATGTCCGTGGTCCTCATGTCCGTGTTTGCCAGCCTTGGGAAGTGCAAAACGCTCTTCACCGCGGAAGGTCAAGAAGTACACGCGGGTCATGTAGAATGCCGTCATCGCTGCCGTCGTCAAACCGATGACCCAAACAAACAGGTAAAACGATTGACCATTCATGAAGTTCATGAACGTCATCGTCAAGATTTCATCTTTGGAGAAAAAGCCAGCCAAACCGGGGATACCCGCGATGGCCAAGGTCGAAATGAAGAAGGTGATATGCGTTGCAGGCATATATTTCTTCAGATTGCCCATGGTGCGGATGTCTTGTGGATCCTTCACGGCATGCGTATGGTCCATCGCGTGAATCACGGAACCGGAACCCAAGAACAAACAGGCCTTGAAGAAGGCGTGCGTCATCACGTGGAAAATCGCCGTCGTGAAGGCGCCTGCACCCAATGCCATGAACATGAAGCCCAACTGCGACACGGTCGAGTAGGCGAGGACTTTCTTGATATCGTTTTGTGCGATGGCTATCATCGCCGCCATGATGGCCGTCGCAGCACCGCCGAAGGCGACAATCATCCGCACGGTTTCCGCTTCTTCGACCAAGAATGCAGTTCCCATCCTTGCAATCAAATAGATACCGGAGGTCACCATCGTCGCGGCGTGGATCAAAGCAGAGACCGGTGTCGGACCCGCCATAGCGTCAGGCAACCAGACAAACAATGGAATCTGAGCCGATTTACCCGTTGCAGCAATGAAGATCAACAAGGGCACCAACCAAGCTTCAGTTCCCTGCAAGTTGCCGAGTTGTTCGATCAAGCCGCCAATCACGGTACCGTCGGTCAGGGTCACGTCAAACAGGTTGAGCGTGTGGAAGTTGTTGTACAGAATCAACATCGCGACGATCATCGCAAAGTCACCGATACGGTTGGCCACAAATGCCTTCTGAGCAGCTTTGGCCTTCTCCATGTCTTCGTACCAGAAGCCGATGAGGAAGTAGGAGCAAGCTCCGACGCCTTCCCAACCCAGGAACAGCACCACCATGTTGTTGCCCAACACCAAGTTCAACATCGCGAAGATGAAGAGGTTCAGGTAGAGGAAAAACTTGTAGTAGCCACGATCGCCATGCATATAAGCGATCGAATAGATATGAATCAGCGCCCCGACACCTGTGACAATCAAGCCCATGGTGAGCGAAAGCTGATCCAGACGATAGTCAAAAAAGAGATTCAACCCGACACTCGAACTGCTCGAATACATCCACTGCAAGGAGTCGGACGAACCAAAAAGGCCGAAATGAATCGGTTCGTGGAAGTTGAAGAAGGCATAGAGAATGATAAAAAACGGAATGGCCACCATGAGGGTCGCCAAAAAGCCGATGCCTTTTTCATTCTTCCGGAAGCCCGGCGCAATGAACCCGCCTACACCGATCAGGAACGCTCCCAACATCGGAAGCAGCAGGATCAGGGAGAAAATGATTGGATTTTCCATTGATTCTGAGGCTCAGGCCCTTACCACTTAAAGAGGTTGAAATTGTTGATGTCGATGTTTTGCTTGTTGCGGAACATCGAGATGATGATCGCCAAGCCTACAACTGCCTCGGCAGCCGCCACACACATCACGAAGAAAACAAGCATGGAGCCGTCAGCATCGTTCATGAGGCGGGAAAAGGTGACCAAGCTCAAGTTCACGGCGTTGAGCATGAGCTCGACACACATAAAAATGACGATGGCGTTGCGCCGGGTGAGGACCCCGATCACGCCCAGCGAGAACATCGCCGCGCTGATGGCCAGATAATGAAATGCGGTAGGTTCCATATCAGTTTTCGTTCTCGTATCCGTAACGCTTGGCAACCACGATCGCACCCACGAGGGAGGCGATGAGCACCACGGAAATCATTTCGAATGGGAAAATGTACTTTGTCATCATCGCTGCCCCGACGGCTTCCACCGTTGCGCCCGCGAATTTCTCGGGCAGTTCGCCGCCGGTTTCACCCAAGGCATTTTTCAACACCACGATCATTTCGGCAACAAAGGCAAGGCCCAAGACCCAAGCCGCAACGCGGGCAAAGGTAAATGGACCCTCCGGCGCCTCTTTCGTGAGGTTGAGGAGCATGATCACAAAGAGGAAAAGCACCATGATCGCCCCGGCATACACCAGGATTTGGATCACGGCCAAGAACTCCGCCTGCAGCGACAGGTAAAGACCTGCGATGCTGAAGAAGTTGAGAATGAGGCTCAAAGCCGCATGAACTGGGTTCCTGTTCAGGATCAAGCCTATCCCTCCGGCCACGCCGAGGAGGGAAAACACCCAAAAGAGAATTGATTGAAGTTCCAAATGCTTCGAATTTTGAGGTATTTCAGGGTGCTAATTTGAAAACTTAAAATTAGAATGACAAACGGAATGCGATTCTCAAGCCAATCCGAGACCGGGAAATGTCCACATGTCTATGCACAGCGGTAGATTGCCCGGCGGATTCTCTTTCCGATGGCACCAAAATCCAAGGACTGTTTTGCTATCTTGCATTCAAAACCATCTCTGCATGAAATACTTCTTCCTGTCCTTCACCGAAACACCAACCCCTTTCCGCTTGGAGCCCGCCATGGATGAAGTCTTCAGCGAACCCGAAAAATTTGAAATCTACTTCAAGCCGATACTTGCCGTCGACCTTGCCCAGATCATTCCCGGGGAAGTCGGCACGCTGTTCTTCGTTTACACGACTTGCGCCTACAACGTGACCTTTGAGGTGGTGGATGGCAAGTATGAACTCCGGGACTATGAAGATGGAGAATACGTGCCCGTCGCAGACCCGGCAACCGTCCTGGACAGCGACGACATTCCCCTCGATGAGGACGAACCACTCAGTCAAATTGTCGTCAAGCCACCCTATCCTGCCAAGCCGAGTGCACGTTATGTCCAAATCCATCCTTTTGAATCCGACCTCAGCCCCGACGACGATGATTGGTACGATGCCGTGGAGCCGCTGAAAGAGGAGTTGCATCAGAAGGGAATCAGGATCAACACCGAAATCGGACATTTGGGCGGCCAACCCTGTTGGATGCAATGGGTGGATCAGGATACCATTGACTATGTCACCGGATTCGTCGGGCAACTGACTGCCAGCCGTTGGGGGGATTTTTACGGGGCGTGGATTTATATGCACCTGAATGAGCGGGATGGACGCTGTTTTGTATCCTTCACCTACCAGTACACTTGAGCAGACAGGACTTCCCGCGGAGTCATTTTTTCACAGTCACCGCCACAATGGGCCCGAAATCCCCGCCGAGATCCATCCGCTTGCTGGTTGGGAGGTACATCTGCGAGATGGCTCCGTCGAGGTAAAGTGCGTTATCGCAATGCAAGGCGTCCTTGAACAGCGTCGCAAAGTCGTGAAAATTCACCGGCCGGTCCGAGATCGCGAAGACCACCTGCTTGTCCCACGTGATGCCGACCCCACTCCTTATATTGGTGTTGTTGGAGCCTTTCGTGAATTTCGGATGGAGCTTGCCGTCGATCACCAACATTGGCCCCGATTGCGTGGCAAACTTGATTCCCTTGGCGGATTTTGGAAACTTCTCGGTTACCACCACCTTGGGGCCGTCGTTGCCAATGTAAAAAACACCGTTGGGCATCAGGAAGAAGTTCAATGATTGCCCCGCAGGGCCGCGACTCGTATCCATCGGAACCAACTCCTTTCCCTTCTCGATGAAGAGGCCTTGCGGCGAATTGTCCGGATTGTACATCCCGGCATTGGTAATCATCATCACCGTCTCGCCCTTCTTCTCCAAATCCTGCTTGAGCTTCTGAATCGAAATGTACTTTTCACCCCCTGCATTTTTCCAATGGAGGTGAATGTCCATCGCTGCCGGATTCACACGGATCGCAGAATAGGGCGCCCCCTGAAACCGGAATGAGGCCGCCGGCGAAAGTTTTTCGTCGATGTTCCGAATCTCCGCCACACGCACCAAGTCACGCAGCGACAGTTCCGCCTGCGTGACCAAACCTGAAAGCGAATCCAATTCAGCGATCCATTCCTTGCGGGTCGAATCATCTGCTGCGGTGTCCCGTGCGAAGGAAGCAGCCGTTGCCCGGTAACTGCGCGCCGCCGTCGCCCAAGCACCCAGGCTGCTGTCACGTCGGGCATCCGCAAACGCGGCCTGCTCCTCCAATACCGGATCGTGGGCAAGCGCATCCACCGCATCGATCTGCGCCAAAAGACGCGCCGATTGGTCTTTCAAATTCGCTTCCACCGGATTGCGCGCCACCACAACCCGCGGTTGGGTCGCGACCGAGTCTTGAACCGGCGTATAGTCCGGCGGGAAAACCGTGCAGGAGCCCGTCGCCAACAACATCAAGACAAACAGATAGCTTCTCATAGGATTTGCGATTACTTCTTGTAAAACAGCTTGATGGCCGAACTTTTTCCAATGTTGGAGGTCAGATCCAGAATTTTGGGCGGGGAAACGCCGTCATGAATCTCGATCGTCAGGGTATTCGTCGGCTTCCGTCCTTCGTTCCAAGCCTTCGATATCAAGTAATGAACCTTGTTGGGGCTGATGTCCAAATCTATGAAATGATTGTTTTCCAACACCTTCTTCTTCCCAAGAATCTTCTCATGGTCGACCAGCCAGTCGCCGTCAAAGTTCAAGGAAACCGTATCTCCGTCCTGATCATGGTTGTCATAGAAATAGATACGCACCTGCCGGGATTGGACCTTGATCATATCCTTTTGAAAGACAATCGAATCCCCTCCCAAGCGTGTCGGCAATTCCGGTTCCTTTGCGGTGACATGGACATTGAAACTGCAATTCGCGGTCAAGCCTGCCGCATCCCGCACCTCAAACGTCAATGTACTTGCCCCGATCGGAAAGAATTCTCCACTTTCAGGGCCCGCAACTTGGGTGAGTTTGCTTCCCGGACAATTGTCGGCGAAATCCGGTTGCTCAAAGGCATAATTGGCGCCGTCAGCTTGGAACTTGGCCTGCACGTGCACGTCGTTGGGGCAGGTGATCCGCGGCTCTTCCATGTCTTGCACTTTGATTTTGAAGCTGCATTCGGCCGATTTTCCCGAGGAATGCGATGCCGTGTAGGTGATAACATGACTTCCGATTCCAAGCCTCGAACCGCTCCGGGCACCGCCGGTTTGCGCCACTATGGCATCGCTCAGGTTACCGGTCACCGTTGCCGCACTGAAACCCACCGCCACCGAACAATCACCGGGATCGGCCGGCACCACCTTGTCTGAGGGGCAGCGAATCCCAAGGTTCCCTTCTTCCTTGGCCGCCTCGACCGTGACCGTGAAACTGCAAGTCGCCGAATTGCCCGCGGCATCCACCACTTGATACGTCATCGTCGTGGCGCCGACCGGGAAATTCGCGCCGTTTTGAAGGCCTTTGAGCTTGCTCAATTTGCTGCCTGCACAGTTGTCGGAATAACGCGGCGGCTCGAAACTCACTGAAGTCCCTTCCGCCTTGGACTGAACCTGCATATCATCGGGGCAGGTGATTTTGGGCTTTTCCATGTCTTTGACGGTGATGGCGAAGCTGCAATCCGCAGATTTTCCCGAAGGATGGCTTGCCGTGAACAGAATTTCCTCGGTTCCAACGGCAAATTGTTCGCCGCTTTTCAATCCGCCCGTTTGCGTCACGGTGGCGTCTTTGAGATTACCGGTGAGGGTGGCGGCCTTGAAATTGACGATGGCAGCACAGTCGCCGGGATCGGTGGAGACCACCTTGTTTTCAGGGCAAACAATTCCCAATTCGTCTGTGACTGCAACCGTCACCACAAAGCTGCAAGTCGCCGTAAGGCCTGCGGCATCCTTGACTTGGTACGTGAGCGTCGAGGCGCCCACCGGGAAACGTGCGCCACTTTGCGGACCTTTTAATTTGCTGAGGATGCTGCCCGGGCAATTGTCCCCGTATTCTGGAGCATCATAGTTGACGATGGCGCCCGTCGTGCCGGCATCCGCCTCGACTTGCAGGTCTTGCGGGCACGTGATCGTGGGCTTTTCAGTGTCCTTGACCGTGATCGTAAAGCTGCATTCTGCCGTTTTGCCGGAGGCGTCCGTGACGCGGTACGTTTGTTTGCTGATGCCCTTGGGGAATGCAAATCCGCTTTCTTCACCCAAAATGCGTTCCAGCGTCGGATCTCCGCAGGCGCCCTTGCCGGTGGGATCAGCATATTGCACCACTGCATCACATGCTCCCGGATCGCAATTCACGACCATCGACGCCGGACATTGGATCGTGGGAACGCTGTTGTCTTGCACGGTGACCTTGAAGCTGCATTCGGCCGAGCTGCCCTTGGCCGCCGTAGCACGGTAGGTCACCGTTGTCTCTCCGATCGGGAAAAACGATTCGCTCGCCAAGCCTGCGACAAGTTGCACATTTGCCGTTCCGCAATCCACCGTCGCCGTCGGTTCCAGATAATTCACAGGAATCCCGCATTTCCCTACGATGGCCGTCTTCGTAATATCCGCCGGGCATTCGATCGCCACCGCCGCGGTTTTCCCTTTGGCAGATTTGTCCTGGTAAAGTGCCGTAATCTCGGAGAGGGAAAGCGCACGGTCAAAAATGCGCAGATCGTCCATGATCCCGCAATAAAATTCCATTCCGCCCGGTACGTCCCTTCCAATTTCTAGCGGCATATCGTTGGGAGTGAATGGCTTTGCGTAGGCGAAGGAAAATGCGGCCTTCCCATCAATATAGGCATTCACCTGCACACCGTCATAACGCACGACGTAGAAGAACCATTGGCCAAGCAGGAGATTTTCATTGGCGGGCTCGGTGAAATCCGTGTTCATTGAGACCGTATTGTAGCCCCGCGCGTCGTCTTGCATGGATTGCACACGAAATTGCGGACTGTTGACGGTCTCCATTTGGATATCGGATTTACAGCAGACAGTGAGCCACTTGCGGGTCGGGCTTGTCGGATTTTGCTCCATTTTGACCCAAACCGCCACTGTATAGGCAGAAACTGGGCTTTTGAGGGAAACCGAACTCGGTACGCTGAGGTAGCCGGTAGAGCCATCAAATTTCAGGGCACCGCAAGCATTTCCAAAACGGTCGGCTGCAGTTTGCACCCCGCCGATCATCGCGCCGTCGTTTTTGTTGTTGCTCTGATCCACGGCGTTGCCATCCATCGGCCAATGCGCAATGGCATCCGTTGGAATTTGTGCCAACACCGCCGACGAAAGGCATATCAGGTAAACAAGGAGGAGATTTTTCATTTCGAGTGATTGGATGAATACCTAGAATTGTGCTTCTATATTGTGGAGACCTGAGGACGCTGGGCAATTGTTGGACTTGCCTTCGTCGTTTGCCTCCTGTCAAGGGATTCCTTAGGAATATGTTTTTAATAAGATCCATGATGATGCGTAGGATTTTTGGTTCCTAGCAAGGCGCTTGAAACGAGTCGTAGCAGCGCTACGGCCGTTTTAAGCAACGCAGCGAGGGGCCGAAAAGACAAGCATAAGATTGGATGTTATTGAAAACTTATTCCTTAATTCAAGGAATAGCTCCATGCCACCAAATTCACCGCATTGGCGACGGGGACGGGACCGGTGGGTTCGGTGACTTTAAAGCCATAATCATTGTAGACCTCGAGGATGTCTTCGGCGCCGGTATCGAGGTTCAGCATGGCCACGACATTGAGCCCGCGTTCCTGATTGGCATAGCGCAATACATTGGAAGCAGCGTCGCCGAGGTATTCCGAGGTGGTGATATTGTAAATCAGGTGGAGGATTTCCCCCATTGCGTTTTTGGCAATCACGAGCAACCGACGCTGCGCAGGCGAGGTCCGAGCCTTGCTCACATCAAGTTTTAATGTGTTGTCATATGCCAGCAATTGCGTCTGGAATACGGTCGCCCTTTCCTGCGCGGCCCAATTGATGAAGCCCTGCAAATCGCGGTAGGAGCGCAAATCAGCGACGGTTTCCGGACTGCCATAGCGCAAATTTCCGTCCTCCAGATTGGAGACGGCGATTCCACCGTTGGGATAAACCACCACCAATCCGTCCATTTTGGTGTCAACGAGTTTGTTGACCAATTTGCCGCCATCGATGGTGATGCCCATGGGCGTCTCATAATCGTTGGTAAATGCCCCGCTACAAACAAGGACCACGTCGTTGTAGGGCCGCCATTCGGTATAATTCGAAACCGCATTCGTGGCAAAATATTTCGCTTTGATTCTTCCTGATTTGCGTTTGAATTCGATTTCATGGCCGTAGGGCGTCAGTCCGGCAGCCAAGGGTGTGACGGCGACGCTGTTGTTGCGGTAATATTGGGTCTTACCGATTCCATAGTCGGCGGTGGCTGTGGAGATTTTAATGTCTTCGGACATCGGTGGATGGGATTCTGTACCCACAAGCAGGAGAATGCCCAAGAGGAGAAATTTCGAGAGATGTGCCATAAGATTTCACAGTTGATTTTTGGAAGAAGCAGGAGAATGAAATTGTTGACGCGCGCCAAAGAACCTTTTCTTGAGGAGGCGCAAGAGGGGACCCGAAAGGAATAGCAGGTTCATTGCCAATGAGATGGCAAGGACCGTATCCTTCAAATACCGCGTCTTGAACCGGTCCCAGATATAAGCCCAGTCGCCGTTCTTGACATGTGTAACCAGTTTTTCGGAATTGCTCGCCGGGATATTAGGGGCATAATGGCTGCTGCGTAGCAGCTCAAACACCTCCCCAAACACCTTAGCATCTTTGTCTACCAATCCATTTGCGTAACCTTCCTCAATGTGGTAGGCTGCCGAACTGAAAAAGCGGTCGCCGATGCTCTGCGTGAGGAAGTTGAGGGCGGAATCTGTCGGGGAATGGAAATCCAGAAATTGCTTCGCCAGGAGCAATTGCGCCTTGAGGACATGCAGGTCTGTCACATCGATGGGGGTGGCTTTCAAGTAATAATCTGTGGCTCCGAAGAGGAGAGGATCTGCGACTTCTTTGCGTCCGCTTGCCTCTAAAACGCCCCTGTCACGCAGCAATTGCGGCAGGGGATCCACGAGCGCGGTCGCGAGGTAGTCTTCGTAGGGAAATGTCTCGAAAAACGCATCGTCAGACAGCTTTTGTTGGGCTGTGCAATGTGTAACGAGATCAAACGCCTTGCATTCGGTCACGGCAAAAACGACCATGCAGGCCATGAAGATGGCACTCAATTTTTTCATATTTTTCACGGGTTGGTAGGTTAGTTACGGTGGGATTTACCGTTTAGTTTTCTATACGTTTCAAATTTGTTTTCGAGGCCGTTCCTGAATCGAATTAGCAGCTGGAAAAGGGTTGAAAATTTTTTTTGTGATTGTCGGGGGGAAATCCTTCTAGAATCGGAAGCAGTCTGCCCAACTTGATGGACGGCCCAATGTCCTGCTGCTTGGTCGCGAACGATTGTCAGCTTAGCTATCGATTAGCAGCGTACTACATGAGACCGTTATTAGCAATAGGTACTGAGCACTTGCCAATGAATGCAAACCTCACTCCTTGAGAAATTTCCGCGATTGGTTGCCCACTTGAAGCGTGTAGAAGCCAGGTAGGAGAAGGCTCACATCAATTGGCTGTCCCGAGATCACCATTCCCCGCCCGATTTCCTTTCCCAAAACATCGAAAATCATATAGGCTGATTCCGCCGCGAGGTGGTCCACCACCAATTGCGAAACCACCGGATTGGGATGGATCGCCAATTCGGTTTGGGGTTGCGGAGCCAAAACGCCGACCGCAAGCGATTGGTTGAGCAAGGTTTCCATCGCCCAACCTTGCGCGTTGCCGCCATAGAATTTCCCTTGGGTCCAACCGATCGTAGGCAAAGCAAGCAAAACAAAGAGTATAAATCGTTTCATTTTCGTGGGATGATTTAGTTGGCACTGCGGACAAAACGTCCTCCATCGTCGTTGATCACCGTGTTCCAGTAGGCAGAAGCTACCCTGCGGCTGCTCACACGGGCATTGTGTTCCAAATTCGGATTCGGATAGGCCAAGCCCCCACCGCGGTAACCCACGCCTACATTGCTTTCGACGGTGCTGCCGGAAAACGACCCGGGCCATTGGTTCACATCGGCATAGCCGTTGGGGCTGAGATTGCCGTCACCATGCAAGCCAGTGTATTTCCGCCCTTCCGGATGACCGACGCTCACCGCACGCTCCCAAGCCATGCCGCTCATTTCCATGATGCCCCAAACCGTTGCCCCGGAAGTTACGCGATTGAAATTCTGTGGATACGCTGCAAAAATGCCAACCCGGGCCAAATTGGGCATTGTTTGGCCACCCGTGCGAATCCAGCAATTGCCGATGCTCCCGTTGGTATTGAAGCCTTGGTCGATGCCCTCATTGTCCTGATCCACATTCAGCAGGGTGAAGTCGTCGAAAAGATCCAAACTTGCATTCCCCCAAGCATATTCGTTCAACACGGGAGCATCTAGGCCGCGGCAAGCCTTCTCAAATTCCAATTCCGTCATCGGGCGAAGTGCGGCCCAATCCGCAAATGCTGCGCCTTTGATCCAATCCATGAAGATCATGGGCACATGCGGCGTTGCGGTTGAATAAACCCCCGCCGTTTCAGTGATGCCGTAGCGGTTGTCCAAAAAGGTGCCTTGAATGTAGAAATTGCTCGTTTGGTCGAGGTAGGTCGATTGTTGTGTCAGCGTAAGACAATTCAGCATGTCGACATATTGTTGCTGCGTCAATTCGTATTTCATGCAGTAAAATCCGTTGAATCCTTTGGGGAAAGCGGCCGGCAAGGACTGCTCCATAGATCCGTTGAAATCGTCGCCACTGCCGCCGAGACATCCGTCATTGCTGCAATCGAAGGTGAGTCCGCCACCGCCATTGGCATATTGGTTGATGCGCTGATTGTTGCCCAACGATCCCGCATTGATTCCGCCCAAAGTCAGGCTGTCTTCCGAAGTGATTGCCAATGGCAAGCCCGTAAGGCCGTCTTCGAAATTGCCATAGACCTCCTGATAATTCGTTTGTCCATCCCCGACAAAGAAGGAGCCTTGTGGCACATACACCATTTCCAAGGCAAATGCCTTTAAATCAACGCTGTCCAAGGACGTCAGCCCATCCGCCCCGAAATTCCATCGAAGGCGCATTCCGCCAAACGAGACATAACCACCGCCCAGCGAATTTCTGCGCAAAAACACACCTTTCCCATCCGGCGAAGTATCCACAAGACCATTCGAAGGAAGGGTATGGCCAGTCGGATTCAAGGTTGCATGTCCCCACGCGGTCGTCGTTCCCACGCGGCGGTATTTGAGAAAGATCCAAGCTGCATCGTGGTTGATTCCATCGTCCCAACTATTGTCCCAACGCACGTCGACCGCCACTTCGGCATATTGATTTAGGCTATTGATCGAGGCGATGCTCAGCGAAACGATCTGAATTTCATTGGCCCAGAGTGGAACTGAAAACAAGGCAAAAGCAAAGAAAGCAAGCAGTGTTCTGAAAATCGATTTTCTCATTTCATTCAATAACAAACTATTGGCACGACCAAGGGATTCAACCAAGCCTTCTCCCGGGGCTTGCCAGCCAACATAGGACCAATATGGTGATTGCGGGTGAAATTTGCAAATGCCAGATAGTTTGCCACCACCACGGTTCACTTTGATTTGCAGCTTGCTGTGAATATCTTTGAAAGATGAAGAACAGTTTACTATTCGCGCTTTTGTTGTTGTTGGTAACGCCAACCTTCGGTCAAACTTTGGATTGGAGCAAAACGATGGGTTCTACCGGCAGCGATGTGAATCGGGCAATGGCGGTCGACGCGGCAGGCAATGTCTATACCACAGGAACATTTGCGGGCACAGTCGATTTTGACCCTGGAGCGGGAAATTTTCCGCTTACCGCCTCTGGAGTCAGCAATATTTATGTACAAAAGTTGACTCCTGCCGGTGATTTTATCTGGGCAAAAGCGATGACGGGTCCTGAAATCAGCCGTCCCTATTCCATGGCGGTGGATGCAGCCGGCAATGTCTATTCGACGGGCTTTTATGCTGGTGCAGTCGATTTTGATCCAGGAGCGGGCTCACGTATTTTGGATACTGGTTCGGCAATCTGGCGCGATTATTATGTGCAAAAGCTGGATCCGAATGGTGACTTGTTGTGGGCCCATGGCTTTGGCGGCGTCAACGAGGACATTGCCTACGGCATCACGCTCACACCCACGGGAGACGTGCTGATCACTGGCGGATTTGAGGGCACCGCGGACTTTGATCCGGGGGTTGGAGTGACTTCGCTGACCGCAATTTCATCCGATATCTTCGTCCACAAATTGGATGCGAATGGCAATTTCCTTTGGGTGAAGACCATGACGACCGGCACTTCGGGAGGCGACGACTATGGTGCAGCCATCGACACCGATGCCTCAGGCAACATTTTCCTCACCGGAATTTTTGGTGGCGTGGTTGATTTCGACCCAGGTGCAGGAGTCAACAACTTGACGACTTTATCCGGCTTCAATGGCTTTATTGAGAAATTGGATGCCAATGGGAACTTTGCTTGGGTCAGGCAGGTCGTCGTTCCGATTTTCGCAGATGGGCAGGCGATCGCCGTTTGTGCAAATGGGGATGTATTGGCAGGAGGCATTTTTCAAGGAAATGTTGACAGCGATCCAGGTCCAGCGACTGTCATTGTCAATGCTGTCGGAGGATGGGATGGCTATCTTTATCGCTTGGGATCACTTGGAAACCTGATTTGGTTTCATACCCTTGGTGGCCCCGACGACGAATACGTGCGTTGTATCAAGGAAGACGCTGCAGGAGATATTTTCATTGCTGGCGAATTTCGTGATACCGTCGACTTTGATCCGAGCCCTGCAACTGACTTCGCCAATAGCATGGGTGCCTCAGACATTTACGTGCAGCAACTGACCAGCGGTGGCACCTATGTCTCCCGTCTTCAATTGGGTGGCGCCGACGGAGAGTCCGCTTTTGGTTTGGTCGCTGCCAACAATGGAATCTACCTCGCAGGCTATTTTGGTGGAACGGTTGACCTCGATCCTTTTGCAGCCGTGGCAAGTTATGTCTCCGCAGGCTCCGAAGATGCTTATGTTCTAAAAATCGGTGGAATTGCGACGCAGGTGTCGAATGTTGCTTCCGATTTCTCGGCAATCGCATTCCCCAATCCGACCGAAGGGAAATTTCAAATATTAGGCTTGGAGGATGAGAAAATCAAAGAAATGTACCTGACGAATGCAGCAGGGATGGCGTTGTCGATTCGCTCCGAACTGAATGACGGTCAGATGCCACAATTTGATTTAAGTGGAAATCCAGCAGGGATGTATTTTCTGACGATTGTGACGGCAAAGGCACGGTGGACGGTGAAGGTAGCCTTAAAGTGACGGGTTAGGACTAAATGGAGATTTCAACAAAAAAAGCATGCACCCACTACATATTATTACCCTGGAATCCATTCATTACGGCGGTGACCGCATCGGAAATGACCTATGGATGCGGTTCACTTTGGAAGGCCACCGCACGGTCAATGGGCACGCAACCTCCGTCAAACCGGCTCCCATTGAATTGCATCCGAAATTTGACAAGGATACCCAAATGGCCTTGAACCTACCGGTAAAGCTGTACCAATTGCCTCTTGGAAATCCTGCCGGAGTCTTTGAAAGCGATGTCTTCGAATGCAAAATCCATGTGATGATCGTGGAAAAGGACAAATTCAGCGATCATGGACACCGCACCTCACATGTCATTAGAATTGATCGATTGGCCATCCAACCACACCCATTCGAATTGGCCGTCCACGTAAAATCCCACGGCGGCGACAAAGGGAAAACTGCTGTTTTTCAATGTCTGTTTTTGTCGGGGTTCAGGGTCGGTTTTGGAAACCGGGCTAAACAAAAACGTGGCGAAGTCCATGGTTGAGAACCCAACAGGCCCTTCCTTCGACCATCCTCGGACTTGAACGGGGCATGCGAATTCCCGGGCCGCAAGGAAAGTATGGAAAGGCGATAAGCATAAATTGTTTTCACCGTGAATGCAGCACAAATCTATTTGATTTTTCCGCACCACAATGTAACTTGATCTCCTCAACGTCATCGGCGCTTCCAATAGCGTCATTTGATCACTCTATTACTAACGTCCAATTATGAAGAAATTAGTACAATTAGGATTGTTTTTGCTGTTTTTTACGACCGTACATTTCGGATGGAGCCAAACCTACACCTTTACAACAGGTGGAGCAACGGCCAACATTGGTCCCACACAACTGCAACTCAATGCAGCGTACGCCTCCACGAACCTCGCCGGAAATGTCACATCCATGGGCGGGATCCAATATTGGGTGGTTCCTGTCACAGCCAATTATGAAATTGAAGCCTTTGGCGGACAAGGTTATGGCCCCTTCGGCGGGCGTGGTGCCCATATTTCTGGCGAATTTGCCTTGAATGCGGGTGACACCCTCAAGATTCTCGTCGGTCAACTTGGTGGGCATTATTTGAATTATCCCGCCACGACTTACAACCATCAATTCGGCGGCGGCGGCGGCTCCTTCGTGACGAGGACCAACAATACGCCTTTGGTGGTTGCTGGCGGCGGCGGAGGCAATCATTCTGCAGCCTACATCGTGGCCTGTGATGGTCAAATTACAACGAATGGTTCGGGAGGGGCATTGGGCACAACCTTGGCCGTGGGTGGCACAAACGGAAACGGCGGTGCCGCTGCTGCGAGCGCCGATGGAGGAGGTGGTTTGCTCTCCAATGGTTTGGGCATTGCCGGTGGAAAATCCTTTCTCCTCGGAGGACAAGGTGGGATTGATGAAGGCACCGGCGGATTTGGTGGTGGCGGCGGCACAAGTAGCTGGAACAACTACCGCGGCGGTGGCGGCGGTGGCTACAGCGGTGGTGGCGGTGGCAACAATGGGAGTGTTTGCTGTGCAGCAGGCGGCGGTGGCGGTTCGTTCAACGCAGGCCTCAACCCCGTCAATCTCGCGGGCGTTCAAATTGGGGATGGGAGTGTGATCATTCGTCAAATTAGCCTTCCTCCGAATGACGGCGGTGCCTACGCAATCCTTGGTTTTGTACCTCCTGTTTGCGCAGGAACCTATCCCGTCGAAGTCACCATCAAAAACTTCGGCGGCAATCAGATCAATCCGATTACGGTCAAATGGACCGTCAACGGGATTCCGCAGCCGGATAGCATTGTGACGACAGTGATTGATACCGTGGGTGGTAGCTTGCCAGATTCGCTGAATGTGGTCTTGGGCAATATCGCCATCACTGCGGCCACCAACATCAAAATCTGGACGACGTTGCCGAATAATCTGTCGGATCCAACTTCTGCCAATGACACCATTGAGGTGAATATTGCGGCGCCTGCCATTGTATCCGCAGTGGTCAACAACAACATCGCTTGCTTCGGCGCATCTACCGGCAATGCCACGGCTTCCGGCATCGGCGGATTGCCAAGTTATTCCTACCTATGGTCCAACGGTGCGAACACAGCCGCCTTGACAGGTGTTCCTGCCGGCACATATTCTGTCGTATTGACCGATGGAAATGGCTGTACGGATTCGACATCGGTCGTCATCACGGAGCCTACCCAAATGGTGATTTCCGATTCGACCGCCAACATTACCTGCAACGGAGACAACGATGGCCAATCCCAAATTGCGGTCAGTGGCGGCAGCCCCGGCTACAGCATATTGTGGTCCACCGGAGACTCCTCATGGGCCATTTCGGGACTTGCAGCCGGTGATTACAGCTATGTCGTAACCGATTCCGCCGGATGTACGATGGCGGATACGGTCACCATCACCGAACCAGCAGCAATTGCCCTGTCGTCTGTGGTAACCGATGAAATTACCTCGTCTCCAGGCAACGGCGCAGTGGACTTGACCGTCGCGGGTGGCACAGCAGGCTATACCTTCTTGTGGAGCAACGGCGCCACCACCGAAGACCTCACGGGCTTGACCGCAGGCACCTACCTCGTGACCGTCACCGATGCCAACGGTTGCACCGACACCCTCACCGCCGTCGTAGGCCTGATCGTCGGCACCCAAATGCCAATGAATGGATTCGACTTCAGCCTGTCGCCGAATCCCAGCAACGGCACATGCAAGATTGTGGTGACCGGACAATTCGACAACATCAGCATCGTAGTCACCGACCTGCTCGGCAAGCAGCTCGTGTCCATCCCCAATGCCGATGCCACCACCCGCCTCGACCTCAAAATCGACAGCGGCATCTACCTCGTAAAACTGACAAGCGGCGACGAAGTCCTGACCAAAAGGCTCGTCGTAACCCGCTAGGACATTGCGTTAGCCCATCCTCGGATGGGTTGATAGCTTCAAAACCACAATGCACTGAAAGAGAGGGGAGTGGCCCCTGGATTTTGGGGTATTGTGGTTTTTTTATTATGCTTGTCCAGACCTTTGCCAGTATCAATCTGATTTGTGCTTTGGATGGCCCGAAGGGCCTAAACAACAATAGCCGTGGACGAAGTCCATGGTTGATGGCCCCAACACCTGCTTTCCGCCGCGAGCCCCGCCGGAGGCGGGCTCGCGGCGGATCAAATCATGGGTGCCGCAACCATGGACTTTACCACTTCGCGGCAAGCGGCAGCGGGGTCGAACTAACACGCACTATCGATGATGTACAAATTTGAATCTCAAGATTCGGCATTTCAATCAAATCCCAAAATGAACTTTCCACAAACCATCAACGAAGACACTTTCAACGGACGAAATGCGACAAGGTCCTGCTCCGCAGGATGACCAAACGGCAACAATAGCTCAGCGTCAATGACGCAAGAGAAAACAGTACCACAAATTCCAATGGAAAGGCACCATCCAAGCGCTGAAAGCGCGAAGTCCCCTAGCGAAGGGTGCAGCCCTTCACGCACGAGCAACAAGAAAAGCCGTCCCGACGAACAATCAAAGTTCGAGAAAACCCATTGATTTCAATTTGCATCAAATCTGGAATTTTGAGGTTTGCCTTCTCTCATAGAGGCACCACCTTCCTATGATGTAGGTGCGACCTTGCTCCGAGGTAGGTACGACCTTGCTCTATGGTAGGTCCATCAATCTTCCCTTGCACACCTCCCAGGCCAGAAGTGTGGATATTTTTTTGTTAAGAGACACTCCGATCGCATCCGCATCCTTTTGCCTTGGAGGTAGGTGCGACCTTGCAAGAGGCTAGGTCTGAGGTACTGCTGATCATCATTCGGTTCCTGTTTGGCACTCCAAAACCTTCAAAAAGGAACATGTCCTTTCCTCGATTCTCGCTAACTTGCCCCCATGGAATCGTGTCTCGAACGCGCTCATTACGACATTGCCCCAATTTGGGCACTTCAAAAAGTCACATGGCTTCAAAAGTAAATACCATACATACGAGCCGTACACTGATGTTTTCGGAGCTAAGTGGCTTGATGGCCAATGCTGCCACGGACCTTGATTTTCAGGCGGCTCTTCAAGCCAACGCAATCGGCAAGACGACAAAGACAAACACCACTAAAACAGCGATGCTCCTTCGCAAGCTCTATCTTTTGGACCCTCTTCGGAGCGAATTTAGAGCTTTCTTGTATTTCTGGGGATTGGTGCAGCCAACCGAACGTCCAATGTTGGCACTTGTATTCGCACTTGGAAATGATACCCTGCTTGCCGAAAGTTCAGAGGTGGTCTTGAGCGCATCGCTTGGACAGCGCGTGGAGGTGGATAAATTTGAGATGCAAGTTGAACGGTTTCATCCGAACCGATTTTCCCCGATCACGTTGCATTCAGTGGGGAAAAACTTGGCAAGTTCTTGGAAACAAGGGGGCTTTCTCAGCGGAAAATACCGGAATCTGCGGATCGAAGTGCGTCCAACTTACCTTGTGGTCACGTTCGCTATGCTTTTGGCCTACCTCCATGGCGACCGTGGCGAATACATTCTTGCGAGCAAGTGGGTTCGAGTATTGGACCTCTCGCCCGAGCGCCTTCGTGAGCTGGCACATGAGGCTGCCAAACGTGAGTTGATGGTCTTTCAGTCCTCAGGTTCGGTGACAGCCATCACCTTCCCAATGTTATCAAAACAACTTGATCTCCATGAAAACGAGAATCGATAAGCTTTTGGCTGCATTTGAGTCGGCCGTGCAGGAGCCCTTGGTTGGTACATTATCTGGTCAGGAACGCGTTTGGTTTTTGGTGTACGATCCTGCGGAGCAGCGGAAGATCGATTTGCGCATGGGCGATTTCGAAATGGCAACGCGACGCGCCGGGAAAAGTTGGGTTGAGGTCTCGATGAAACGCACATTTCCCGAGTGGATGGCAGCCCATCCTTATCGAGATGCGTATTTTGCTGATCCAGAAGCTTTGGTGGATCAGCTGGAGGCAGAGTTTAAGGACTTTGCCATTCGAAGTATTCTGGATCAAATTCATGATCGCAAGACCGACGAAAATGTGTTAATTGCCATTCGTGATGTGGCGGCGCTCTTTGGTTTGGCAAGGCTTTCAGATATTTTGAAAGGTGCCTCCGGTGCCTTTACCGGACGGGTATTGGTCTTTTTCCCCGGGGAGTTTAGTCAAAATCAATACCGATTGCTCGATGCACGCGATGGTTGGAGCTATTTGGCGAGACCCATTACCGCTTAAAAATGAATTGAATCGTGAACAACAGAGAACTATTCACACTCGATCCTCAAGACAAAAACCTTCTCAATGACGGCGTTGTCGAAATCAATACCACGCGTGACACGCAAGGGCTGAAAGTGATTCACCATGAGATCAAGACTTTTGTTTGCGAGGGCGAATATCAACGTGGCATTTTCCGCATCCTCGATACCTACCTGAAGCACATCGATCAGCCCAAGCAACCAGCTGTTTGGGTGAGTGGCTTCTTTGGTAGCGGTAAATCTCATTTGGTAAAAATGTTGGGCTACCTATGGGAAGATTTTAAATTTCCCAACGGGGATACTGCACGCGCCATCAAGCCACTTCCAAGCGACGTCGGAGATTTGTTGGTAGAGCTCGGGCGCAAGGAGAAGTTGCACGGGACACTGTCGATTTCGGGAACACTCAAGGATTTTCCCACGGCCGACTGCCGGTATTCGTTTCTGCAATTGCTATTGACAGCCTTGGGACTTCCCACGCAGTATCACCACTTCAAATTCGTTCACTGGGCGATGAAGGAGGGAATCTACGACGATCTCAAGGCGATTGTCGAAAGTAAGGGCAAAGACTTCAAGTCCGAATATGAAAACTTGTTTGTCTCCTCGACGATCGCACAGGCAGTCCTGGAACTACGGCCGGAGTTTGCGGAAAATGAAGCCAAGGTTCGGGAGAATTTCAAGGCAAATTTTAAGCGTGTAGAGGGCGTGAATCGTGATCAGATGATCGCAACCATTCGCGACGAAGTGTTGCCCCTCAAATTTGGCAATAAGATCCCGTGTACAATCATCGTTTTGGACGAATTACAGCAATTCATCGGGCAAGACAGCAACAAGACGATCGATATTCAAAACCTCGCCCAAGACATTTGCAGCAATTTTGACGGCAAATTTCTCCTGGTGGCCACAGGTCAAAGCGCATTGTCAGATACGCCGCAGCTCCAACCTTTGCAGGATCGCTTTTCCGTAAAGGTATCCCTGTCAGACACTGATGTCGAGACGGTCACGCGCAAAACAGTCTTGGAGAAGAAGCCATCTGTCATTGCAGAGCTCACAAAGCGGCTTGACAGTACAGTTGGTGAGATTTCCAGAAATCTTTCGGGGACGGAATTTGGATACCTCACGGCCGATCGCGTGAATTTGGTCGCCGATTATCCGATTTTGCCAAGCACGCGCAAGTTTTGGAAACGCATCCTGTTGGTGATCGACAAGGCTGGGACGCTGGGGCAATTGCGTAGCCAATTGCGGATTGTGGACGAAAGTTTGAAACGCGTGGCCACGCTTGAAGTTGGTAAGATAATCCCAGCCGACTTTGTATTTGAACAGAAACAGCCTCAACTTCTCCAGAACGCACTTCTTTTGAATGATACCAACAACCTTATTCTCGAAAGAAAGGCCAAAGGCGGCGATCATTTGTTGGAAGGCAGGATTTTGAGTGCTGTTTTTCTCATTGATCAATTGCCCAAAGACATGCCGGGCGGCAGGATCAAATCCAATGAAACCACCATCGCCGACCTTCTCTTGGATGATTTGAATACGCCTTCAGATCCGTTTCGAACCAAGGTAAAGGACCTTGTAAGAAAATTGGTTGACGAACAGGTGCTCATGCCGATCGATGACGAATTTAAGCTTCAAACCAAGGTCGGAAGCGAATGGGAGCAGGAGTTCAGAATCCAGATTAACAAACTTACCAATGCAGGCGAAGACCAAATTGCTCAGCTTCGCAGAGAGAAGATCTTTGGCTATTTCAAAGAAAAAACTAAAGGAATCAACATTCTTCATGGGACCTCTCGGCTGAGGCGAGATTTTGAAGTATGGACAGCCGCAGAAAAGCCAAGCACAGACAACAAGCTCAATCTTTGGGTACGCGATGGTTGGTATGAGCAAGAAAGCACCGTGATGAACGAATTGCGAAGTGCAGGTGCTGATACGCCGCTCGCCTACGCCTATGTTCACAAAAAGCGTGACACAGAGCTCCGAGAGGCCATTATCAAGTTTTTGGCTGCTTCTTCCACGCTGCATACAAAGGGATTGGCGTCTTCTTTGGAGGCCGAGCAGGCACAGAAGAGCATGGAAACCCGCAAAGGTTTGGCCTTGCTCGCAATCAACGAATTGGTAGAAAAGATCGCTGCTGACGCCAGCATCTTTCTCGCAGGTGGCAACAAGGTCGACAGTGGCAATCTCCTTGACAATGCCAAGTCAGCCCTGGATAGTTTGGCAGATCGGCAATTTCCGGACTTCAGAGCAAAGGCTGATTTTGCAGACTGGGACAAGGCCTTGAACAAAGCCCTTGCCGGAGACCCCGATCCTTTGAAGCGCATCGGCTACGACAAAGACGGAAAAGACCACCCGATGGCAATCGAAATCTTGCGATTCATCGGAAACAAAAAGCTTACCGGGAGGGACATCCGGGCAAATTTCATGCGCTCCCCTTACGGTTGGAGTCAGGACGCGATCGATACGCTTTTGCTTGTCTTGACCCATCTCGAAAACTTATCCACCAAGGAGACTGGCTTAAACCAAACCAAGATTGGCAAGGCAGAATTCGAGAAGGAGGTGCATACCCTTACCGCCCTTCACAAGATTGAGATCAAGAAGCTCTATTTGGACGCGGGAATCAATTGCAAACCCAATGAGGAGTTCCTGCAATCGCTCAATTTCCTCAATTTGCTCAAGAATCTAGCTGCCAAAGTATCTGGATCTGCACCTTTGCCAAAGCAGATTCCGACGGCATTTTTGCAGGATATCCAAAACCTTGATGGCAATGCGCGGCTGCTTTCCATTTACGAGCAGGCAGCCGATCTCAAAGCAAAGTTGGTCGAATGGCGGGTTTTGGCTGAAAAGGCGGATCAACGACAGCCGTCATGGGAATTACTGAGCCATCTTAAATCTTTCCTGAACTTTGGCGCGGAGTCTGAAGCATTAACAGCACAAGTAGATGCCATTGAAGACGATCGACTTTTGCTGCACGAGCCGGATTTGGTCGCACCGTTGTTGCAGAAAGTATCTGATTTTCTCTGGGCCGAATTGAATGCCCGGAAGTCGGCATACAATTCAGTATGGCAATCTCAGATGGCTGATTTGCAAACGAACGCTTATTTCGAGAAGTTGACACCTGAGGAAAAGCATCTGTTGCTCGTGCGTCACAACATCCTGCATGGGGCGGATGTGAAAAAGCTCGACAGTGCGGCCCTTCTCAATTCGCTGCGGCATACATCGTTGGATGCGTGGAACACAAAACTGAGTGCGCTGCCAAGTCAATTTCAGGCTGCCTTGGCAGAGGCCGTTAAAATGGCTGAGCCCAAAGCCCAAACCTATGCTTTGCCCCGCAGAACCATCAGCACCCAAGCAGATTTGGAGGCTTACCTTAAGGACCTGAGAGCAGATTTGGAGGAGAAGCTGGCCGAGGGGAATTCTGTGATTCTGCAGTAAATCGGGAGACGTGGCATTCTTGCGATGGAGGCGCTTGCTACGGCATAGGTAGGCGTTCCTAGCTTCCTGAGCAATACTATTGGTTACCAAGAGAGAAGTTGACGAGGAAATCGACGCGGCAACAGTGCAATTGGGGGAAACTAATTTGGAATGCTCGGGGAAGTTTCTAATATTTACTCCTGTAAACAAAATCTACAAATGCATGATTCCAAGAAACATCAACCTCATATCCTACCTTAGGGTACTGTTATTGATTTGGTGCTTAACGGCCGCCACCTTCAGTGAAATGGCAGCGGCTACCGGCGATAGAAACCCAGTTGGTTTGGGAAATTTCACCGACGTTGACAATGGTGCAACGATGACTGCTGGGGATGGACATCCACAATTTCGGGAAAACAAAGGGCAAGTGAGTGACCAGTTTGGAAATCCGAGATCGGATGTACTCTTTAGTGGAGAGGATGCGGGGTTGATCTATCATCTCAGACGGGACGGTGTATCCTATCAAATACAGAAGGTGAACAGCAAGCTGCAAGGCGATGAGGGTTTATCTGGCTTGGAACGATTCCCTTTTGGCCCATCATTGTCCCTTTTGGAAGGAAAGGTTGTGGATTCAGATAGTATCACGTGTTACAGAGTGGATCTTCGGTGGTTAGGAGCAAATCAGGGCGAGGTACAGAAGGTGGACGAAGTAGATGGCTTCGAAAATTACTACCTGCCTGTTTGTCCTGATGGTGTCCTAGGCGTAAAGTCGTACCATGAGGTGACTTACATGGGCATTTATCCAGGAATTGACTTACGATGGCATGCAAAGGACGGACATTTGAAATATGATTTTGTTGTTGGCGCTGGAGCGGACCATCGGTTGATTCAAATCGAAATTAAAGGTGCGACCGGTATTAGGATCAATGAGCTCGGGTCGCTTGTGATAGAGACTCCCTTGGGAGAGTTGATAGAGGATGCACCCATTGTCGTGCAAGGAATGCGGCAATTGGAAGCGAGATGGGTCGTGGATGCCGATCATGCATGGTTTGATATTTCCGGATTGGAGCCGGGGCAACCATTTATCATAGATCCCTCTATTCGGCTTTGGGGAACATACTATGGTGGTCCTGGCAGTAGTGAATTTGCGATGAATTGTGATACTGATCCATCTGGCAATGTGTTCATGGCAGGCCCAACCACGTCGTCGGTCAATATTGCCACCTCTGGCAGCTTTGAAACGGTATATACCGGTGGCATCAACCAGCATGCCTACTTGGTTAAGTTCAACAGTTCCGGTACGCGGCAATGGGGAACCTATTATAACAATGTCAATGGTGGCAGATGCGTAGCAGATGCCTTGGGAAACGTGTTTCTATGTGGCACCAATACTGGCATCTTCCCGGTAGGCACCCCCGGCAGCTACCAAATGTTCAATGCAGGTGGGTTCGATGGCATTCTCGCGAAATTTGACGCCAATGGTGCTCGTCAATGGATGACTTATTACGGGGGGCCAGGCGTTGATCTCGGACTCCATTGCGATGTGGACCAAATGGGCAACCTTTACCTGGTAGGTCGCACGATGTCCACTACAGGCATTGCAACCCCTGGGTGCCATCAACCCTCCTATGCTGGTGGTGGGGCATTTGACTTGTTCATGGTCAAATTCAACAGTGCGGGTTGGCCCCTCTGGGCAACCTATTATGGAGGGCCTGCAGACGAAGGTTGGCCTTATACCACAACCGACCCGATGGGTAATATTTACCTATGTGCTAGCACACAATCCAGTTCTGACATTGCTACGCCCGGCAGTTTCCAACCTGCGATCGGAGGAGGTTTCGATGGTTTTTTGGCAAAGTTTGACGGTGCTGGAACACGGCAATGGGCTACATACTTTGGTGGTTCAGGCCTTGATGGCTTCGGTTCTTGTTCACTCTTTGGCGGTCAAGATTTGTTCGTTAGCGGACATAGCAGTTCGACGATAGGCATTGCTACTGCAGGTAGTTTTCAACCCACCTATGTCGGCGGGTTCAACGATGGCTTTCTTGCAAAATTCAACACCAATGGGAATCGTCAGTGGGCGACCTACGTTGGTGGTCCATCCAATGAAAGTGGCGTTTATTGCACCACAAATCCCGCTGGAGAGATCTTCGTTGCAGGCCTCACCAACTCTACAACCAACATCGCCACTTCAGGGGCATATTCAGCACTGTATACTCCAGCCGCGTACGATTGCTTCTTGGCTAAATTTTCATATTCTGGCATGAAGACATGTGCCACCTATTATGGAGGGCCTGGAAACGAGATTGTTCATTCTATTGAGATGGATCCCGCGGGGAATGTATATTTTACTGGCAGCACCACCTCCAACTCGGGAGTCAGTACAGTCGGCAGCTGCCAAACTGCGTATGGAGGAGGAAGCTCTGATGCATTTTTGGTAAAGTTTGCTGGAAATTGTCCCATTGTTTTACCCGAAGGCGAGATCGGCCCGTTAGATTATCCTTTCGAAGTGTGCGTGGGAGACTGCCCGGTCTTAAGGGCCAAGATTTCAGCCGGGAATCCAGCCATGTTGGTATCTTTTGACGATTTGAATCTCTCCTTGGCTGGCAAACGCGTTGGGGAAGAAATGATCGTCGATGATCTTTGTTTTCGGCAAGCCGGAAGCATGCACGGGAAAGTGATGGTCGACGGGCAAACGGTAGCCTTGATCCAAATCCAGGTCAATGAATGCGAAAAAAAGGCTTCCATTAAGACAAGCCCAAACCCCTATTCCGAGACATTCACGTTGACGATCGATAGCTGGGAGGATGGGCCATTGCACGTGGCGATGCACGATTTGATGGGCCGGAAAGTATTGCAAATTGTTGAGACCAATCTCCGAGCAAATGAATCTTATACCTTAGAGGTTACCCCTATGCTGCCGCATGGGATTTACCTCATGAAGGTAGCGATCGGCGCGAATGTACAAACTGTTAAAATTTTGCAGCAGTGATTGCACGTAGGTGGGACTCCTGCCTAGAATGAACATGATGCCATGGCCTGAAAAGCTCATGGTGATGGTGAAATCCCATTAAGGCTACAAAATTTGGAATTTGACGCTGACAAGTCGAAATTCGTCCCCAAAGGCAGCCCACTTGTGCCCGCGATGAACGCTTTGTTTTCGTAAAATTACCCGTATGAAAAGAATAATCCTTTTGGGTGCAGTGCTGCTGAACATGGCAATCAGCTTTGCCCAAGCACCCGCCAATTATCCCAACAAGGCCATTTGCACCGAAACGACCACTGGCGAGGAGGGCGAGCAACGAATTACCAAAACCTGCTTGTGGGGGGATTTCAAAACCGTAGCAATAGGAGATGAAGACTACCGCGGGCAAGTCGAATGGGACTATGCCTTATTTCGCAAGCAAAACGGGAAATATTCCAAGATCAGCAATGCTGAATTGTTTGCGAACAACCGAACGGAAGTCCTTGCAATTTTCAATGAGAAGATCGCCCAAGACTATCGATCAATTTCTAGCGATCCAGAAATGAAGGATTGCTTTGAAGGTAATCCGACCACGGCTCCCCATTTCTCCTTTGAGGACATGGGCCTGGAGTTTGATGGGGAGGATGCCAGTTTTCATGTCAGATTTGGACTCAGCGTGGCCTGTCGCGCAGCTGATGGGACCACGCTCACACTTCCACTCGAGGACTGAAGCCGTTCGTCCTTCCACAGGGCAAAGTCGTGACACCCTCAAAACCATCGCCATTGGCAAACCAAAAGGCTGTCATGCTCGGCAAATGGACAGGAAATCTGGGCGATAAACAGCTTACCGTTGTCATTGAAAAGATTGAAGGCAATGTATTGACGGGATACAACATTGTCGGGACGAATCAAAGGCCGCTGAAGGGCACCTTTGTCGATCATCATTGGGGTCAACTTTGCTCCACAGCCTACGAGGCAACCTTAAAAGAGCCCGGAGATGACAAATGGGATGGTGTTTTCACCATCGTTTTTGTGGGCTATGAAGACGACAAGCTCGTCGATGATAGTCCCGTTTGCATCGGCAACCTTCAAGGTTCGGAGGCACACGGTTCTTGGGAAGCCAACAATGGACAGATGCGCAAGATTTGCGAATTGCTGAAGCAAGATTAGAATTGAACTAAAAACTTAAAATGGAAATAAGAATGAAAACCTTGAATCGCTTTTCCTTTCTCATGTTGATGCTGTTTTTCAGCGTAGCCGGCATCGCCCAGAGTGGCACCACCATGGAAGAATTCAATTACGTGACCAAAGGCCTGAAAATTCAGCTGGATTCTGGGCTAGATATGAAGAAGGGGTATGAAATAGTGCCTTTGGATACCCTCATCATGAAGGTTCCGGGATCAAGCTATCAAGAATATCGGGGATGGGAGCTTTCGTGGTTGATGCGCGTCATCGACGACAAAAGGGAAATTGCCGCCTATATCATTCGGTATGGGGTTGTTTATGAGGGGAAAACACCAAAATTCGAATCGCAATATTATTGCATCGCTCGGCCCAATTCGAGCGAGGAAGTGATCAATACTTCACGGTACCACCTGAGCAGCAAGGTTACGGGGACGGATCGATTGCACGGGATTGTTTTTTTGTTGGGGTCTGGGTTGGATTGGGAGTGAGTTCAAAGGCCGATAGAAAACAATGTTGCGAAAAAGCTGCATGCCTATTGCAGAAGATTAGAATTTGGGCGCAAGTCTTGTTGCGGTAACTACGTGCAAGAAAATCGCATGTTGTAGCGAAATAGGCAATTTTTGTTATTTTAAAAAACTACCAGATTGTGAAAATTGCGTAATTGGTCAGGTTTATACACTTCAAGGCAAGTGGGATAAGGAGTATTGAAATTATTCTCTTGCAAAAACGTAGAAATGTTATTATATTTGCAAAGAGGTTGTAAATAAGCAAATTCTATTGGGTTTAAAAATAAATAAATTATTTAGTTATGGAAGAGATTAAAATTGGAAATTGGATCATCAAGGATGATAAGATTTCATGGAATGGAGAACCAGATTTGGAGTATTCTATCGAAAAGGAGAGGCTTGCAGAGTTCAGGCCTGGCACGGATGGAGCATTCTATGATTGGCCGCTTCATCTTGCGCAAAAAACTTGGCTGAATGCAAAGGATATCCAGGATTTCAACAAAGCGTTTAAGCGGGCATTTGAACTATATGGCTTAGTGTTGGATGAAAACATATTTGCTTTGACTCTAGAAGAGCAGAATTCTGAAATCTTGAATGGGGCTAATTAAGGTAGATTATCAAACAATTAATTATTTCCCGAAAATTTACAATTAGTGGAAAGATGAAGATGGAGGGAGTGTTGGTTGTGGACTTTGTGGCAGCGACGATAGGAAGACCGATGACGGGCGACAGTTGATGTTCCGATCATTTGATTTAGCGATAAGGCACCATAAGGTAAAGTTCTGAGCAATGAACGCTTCGCCTGAATAATAGTTTGTGCAGGAAGATTGCATTCACTATTTTTGTTGTCCCAGAATCGTGGCTGGGTTTGCAATTTATTTGAGATTGGAACTTTATGAATACGATGCCCAACTATCCTTTTCCTGCTCTTGCGCGTGATCCTCGGCAATGCGTACTCTCAGTATTCAATCAAAACCCAGTGAAGCCAACTGAAGTCGAACCGTGGATGACTCCCGATGAGATCGCCGAAATCATTTCTGAAAAGCTCATGGTGATCGTCAGGGCCCAATTTGAGGCTACTCGAATTGAATTTGAAAAAGAGCAGGCTGCGAAGGCTGAGCAAGAAGTCTAAGCTCCATGAAGCCAATGGCCCACGTCTCGGTTCCAACATTCGTGTACCATGGAACCGTCGCGTGGGCCTCGCTTTTTGCCTCAATGTATTCCATTCCCCCATTAGCTTCCCTGAAATCCGTTTCTCAATTTTCCATTCTCCATTCTCAACTATGCGTACATCTCGGGATTATATGCTAAAGCACCTGAAATACAGTGGTTTGAAAGAACTTCTGGGATGGGCCGAATACCCTCTTCTTAAACCAGCCCCAAACATTTGTGGGGTTTGGCTTGGTCAAGTAAGGGAATTCCCAGCTTCCAAGCAAGCACCTTGGATTGAGCTGTTCCAACTCCTGTCCCCGAAATGGGCAAAAAGGTTGTTGTTCGACCAGACTCGGAACAGTCCATGAGGACTCAGATGTTGGCCCCGAATGAAGGGTGAGCTTCATGGAATCCTTCCATCGCAGATGGAAGCAGCATTCGACTTATCATTCGACATAGTTGCCAACATTCCCGAAGATCGGCCTTTGCCATTCGGAGCTATCATCTTGGTTCAAATGCCCCGCCAATGCTGCGCAGATTTTGGTGACTTCGGCAAACACTGTGGAATGTGGGCTTGGGTAGAGCGATGGCTTTGTATTTACCCAGGACGAGATCGATGCCAAGCCCATTACCGATGTGATTAACAATCCTTCAAGTCCGTATGGTGGGAGAAAGGGCGGAAACGGCAAGCGTGAGACGATAAGGTAGCCGAAGTAAGACGTTGAAGGCAAATATGCAAGGGGAAATCTGGAAACAGGTTTCCCTTTTTTCATTGGGCAATGGGCTGATTCTTGAATTGTCGGGAATCGATGTAATCCATATTCGTTTTGCCACGATGCACAGAATAACCAATAACGATTTGTTAGGAATCATCGTGTTCCCTTTGTGTTCCTGATGAGTTTTGTCGTGTTTCATAACGAACTATTAGAAATTGATGAAATTGGATGCCATTTTGCAAGTTGCTCAACGACTCAATGGTAACAGCAGTAAACTCTGTTTGCAGATTTTTTACGCAACATTTGAACACTAACGATTGTTAGCCTTTTGCTCGAAATCAAACGTTAACAATTCTGTCAGCGACAGCCCCAAGGTGAAGACACGAGCCATTGACAAAACAAATCCTATCCAGCCATTGTGACTGAACCTGATATTTTATGCTTTTGAGGCGATTGGTTATAGATCGACTACGCTTTTGTCTTCACCGATCTAAAGATTCTCCACAACCAGCTTCCCAGTATGCAACAAAGAGCCACCAGCCGAAACAATGCGGTAACAATACAAGCCAGAGGGTAGTCCAGACACCATCCATTTCCCGGTTGAATATGAAATGTCACAAGCTACCTTCCTCCCAGCCAAATCCAAAACCTCCAGTTTCGACGCGCTGCTTGCCTTTGACCGCTCGCCACCCTCTATCGCAACCGTACCCCTCGATGGATTAGGATACACCTGCACAGAATTGTCAACCAAACTATGTGCCTCAATCCCCACAAGATTCCCAGACACCCGATTGATGCTGCGCCAGATATCTGAGGATGGACTCGCAAATAGGTATCCTCCCTTGCTCATGACAATTTGATTTTGAAACAGTTGGGTAGGATATGTGATTCCAGTGCCAGTTGTCGCCCATGTTGTTCCGCCATCCGCAGAGTAATGGATTCCATTCATCGCATTTACTGTCGTATAAAGGGTGTCTCCGGGAGCCTTATAGAGCGCATTTCCTCCATTGGACATCGCTGGGAGACCCACTGTCTGAATCGGAGTCCAATTCACACCATGATCCGTGGACCTGATGAGGGTATCGCTGCCTCGGGCCACCATGTCTCCGTTTTGCAGTATGGCAAAAAAACCAATGGGATACGTATTTGAAGAAGAAAGATCCACCCAAGTCGCTCCATTGTCCGTGGACTTGTACATCGTCGAACCAGTCGAAAAGTAGGCTTCCGTTTGTGACACAGCGGTTGCGCCAGATGGATAACCAGTATAGCTTTGCACAAACGACCAATTCAAACCCAAGTCAGTGCTACGATAAAGCTTGTAAATCGAATTGTTGGGCCATATCACTGCGAGCCCGACTCCATTTGCGAGGGGATAGACAAACACCACATTGGTATCCGCTCCCAGGCCATTGTTGCGTTGCTGCCAACTGGTGCCATCATCGGTGGTCACATAAACGCCACGACCGTTATAGTTGAAATTGTGATTGCAAAGCAGCACATCATTCCCAAAGGCAGAGATTTCATTGGTTGCATTAGAGGGATAGCCAGTCAACTGCGTCCAGCTAGACTGGGCACCATTTGCCATCGACATTTCCACATTCACATTATTTCTCACCGAGTAGATGTATCCATTGTCTGTCGCTGCAAACTTTTGTGGATAGCCAAAGGAGTTTTCACGCTCCCAAAAAGCCTGCCCAAAGGCATTGCCTACCAGAACGAGGCAAAGGAAAGTAAGGGAGAAAAGTGTTTTCATAACTATTGAGATAAATGATTGAAATCTATGAAAATGAGTGAGTGAAATCTGGCACAAGGACTGCTAAATCGTCAACTCCTTTTTTACAAGATTCAAGAGTCCAGCACTGTTTTCTACATCGACTCGGAAGCGATGGTAAATCGTTTCAAAATCTGTATTTTGCTTGAAGAGGGAACTTGTTGCAAGCGTGGTGCCAGACAAGGGAGTTGTCATGGATGGTGCATTCAAATGTATGCTTGGATCAACCGAAAAAATCTTTATCCAGTTGCCCTGCGCATTCAGCGTGTAAAGGTAATAAGTACCATTGTGAGCCGTCTTATTCCATGTGAAAACTACGTTTGGCAATTCGAGCGGTGAACCAACAGGCGAATCATAAGTGATCACCAATTGGGGAGGTTGCGGATTGAGGTTGTCAATGATATTGGTCATCGCCAAATTCGAGGGTTCCGAGGGCACATATTCTGTATTGCCCCGCTCATTCTTGATTTCCCGTAGGGCCACTATACGATAATAGAGCGGCTCACCAAAAGGAACATATCCAAGGTCATCAAAATCGTCCAACACAGTATCACTTACATCCACTGTTTTCGCAAGATGCATCGTGCGTACCGAAAGTGCGTCTGTGGGGTCGAATGTGCGATAAATGTCCAATTTCTGAATATATTCACTGGCCACTATTTCATTGAGTAGAAATCGTATCGCTGGCTTTGTTCCAATTGCTTCGTTACGCAATACAGTTTCAATCTTTTTGATTTTGGGAGGTTTTGCTGCGCCACTGTTTACCAATTGGATTGGACCCGCTACAGGGCTACGATCACTTACCTTCAATGTATTCGACAACTCGGCTGCAAAATAGAAGTAGAAGTTTTGGGCTTCTCCATCCAGCGTGAAATCCGTAAAACGTACAAGTCGAGTATTGCTGGGATTGCCATAACCCACATCATTGCTTTGCAGAATGTTGCCAACCGTATCCTTTTCATAACGGAAGGCCATCGGCCACGGATCATTGTCGGGAAAAGCTAGCAGATCGCTATTGCTGTCTCGCAACAATGGGGCGCGACCAGAAGTTGCAAAGGTATATGCTTGCAATTGTGAAAAGAGCACGGGAATCTCAGTAAGCGGGAGAAACGCCCCGTCGATTGCATCCTTCACAATATCCACCATATTAAGGGTCACGTTGGCATCCACGATTGTATCGAAGTAGGTAAACGTACCATTCAGGTTCAATAGTGGCATCAAGAATGGCTTTTCCTGCACCGAAGGGTCTGGATGCGGAATCAAATATTTTGGATTATCGGGCATCTTGAACCGCCAACCACCTGACACATATTCCTTGAAATTGTAGGAACCATCAATGCTCAAATTCACCAAGTCGCTCCAACGATCTTGGAAAAAGAGCGCATCGGGCGAATCAAGGGATGCAAGCTCCTGCAGGATAAGCGCAACAGTTTCTGGCTTATAAAGTGTGTCCAGAATTTTCCGCTCATTCGCCCTATAAAAGATCAACGAAAAAGGATTGTCCACCTGCACATCAAACGTATAAGTCGCCTTCCCATAGAAATTAGGTCGCGTCGCAAACAACGGACCCATGGGCACACCTGGAGGCACAGGCTCCCGCAATTCACGTGCAAGCACCACCGAGGGAGTTGCCATCGCAGAAACATACCCAGCCAAAGTAGTGTCCTTTGATCGAGCAGACATATAGGTTTCCTTTGAACCAGCATTCAATGCTGGCATGATACTCGCTTCTTCAAAATTGTTGCCTCCAGTAATGTCTTGGTAAAAATACACGCGGTAAGAAGGATGGAAATTCACATCGATTCCCGGATAAGCACCTGCCACGTTGGGGACGATGGGATCGGTCAGATAATCAGGGTCACACGCCACAAGTTTGAGCGAAGCCCCAGAATCGTCAATACTCACGACCTTGAGTAGCTTTTTCTCAGTGAGTCCCCAGGACGATACCCGCACGGAACCGACATAAAATTCCGTGTCTGGATCGGTCAAGCTAGGCAGATGAATACCAGAATCGTAAGTGATCCAATAATAGCCTGTTATCGTGTTCAGTGGCAAATTAGTGTCTGGATCATAAATATGCTCGATTGTGGCGGGGCCATACATGCCTCCATACGTAACCATTTTCGTCGTACCATCGGCATAGCTGACATTCTCGGTATGCACAGGAAGAAATGGAACAATGTCCAGCTCCTTCACCAACTGCGAATCCCATGAAGATGCCTCGTTGAGGTTTTCCACTACGAAAAAAATCTCACCTTCCAGGGGGCTTTCATAATATTCAATTGTAGAAAAGACATTGTCTCCGTCAGGATCGATGGATTCCGTCACTTTGATTTGTGCAAGCACAAACGTCGGGTCGTCGCCTGACACCGTGGATACGATATTGGAGATCACAAACGACTTTCCATTCGCAACAAAAGTACCACCGATAAATCGCGCAACATCTGCTGGAAGAATATTAGGCTTGACGGTCAAGGGCGGCGACATGCTTGCAATCACGTACGGTTTGGTTTGTACTTCCACCGTATGCATTGTGGTATTCACGGTGATTGTGCCAGAACCAGATCGAATCTCGCCCCTGACAACCAACGGCGGATTTTCCCGAAAGAAAAATTCAATCTTGTCGGCTACTTGGTATTCGGCATTGTGGATGTGGTTCCAATCAAAGGTAGCACGCACCAAAGTCTTGTCTGTTCCGACAATTGCTCCCAATCGGGCCTGCTCCGCAGCAGTCGTAAATATCCTTGGCAATTCTGGCTGAATCAGTTGCACGGCAAAATTCAACGGTGGCAGCAGCGAATTCAGCTTAGTGAATTGCGTATAGTCCGTGACAATCTCGGCACTGGGCAATGAAGGACGAGAAAACCAATTGATGCTGTACAGGGCATAGTGGTGGATGCCTTCGTTGCGTTCCAGGTGCGTGAAGACTGGATTGGTGCCAGTCTCAAAAATGACGGTTGTCTCTGCCAGACCACCAGCGTCGGTGTAACTGGGATCGTTCAAAATTTCTGGTCTCACATAGTTTCCCGGCCCGGCAATATCGTCCCTGTATTCCACGCCATAAGTCACTGGTATGCTCTCGGGGTACAAGTTGAAAAGATCAGACGTCGCGAAAAAAGATTCAAAGGGCTGCTCATGCCTGAATTTTTGACGGTGAAGATTGATGAAGCGTATATTGTCATAAGGCACATAGCCATTGGGATCGGTGATGGCGCTCGGTGTGCCACTCAATACATCCATCTCAAGGCCATAAGTTGGCGGGTTGTCGAGCGTCGGGACAGCGGGCAATTTATTGTCCAATATGCTTACAGGAGGAGCCATGTAATAGTGCCTCACGAAGGCAGGCGGATCGCCGTCCTTCAAGGCAGCCTCGGTCACATACTCCATCAAATAGACATACATGTCCGAGGTTTGGGCACCCAAGCGACCATGCACATACCCCATACCAAGCATTCGAGCAGCATGGTAATCCAACGCAACCAAATGCAACAGATCCAAGTAGCTCACCTCAAGCGTCGAGCTGTTTGCCAATGGCAAGGGGTCTGTGTTTTGAAGTGTTTTTACAGCTTGAAGGTCTGTTTGGCTCAACGTGAGGTATTCGACCACGGCTGTTTGCAAGCCGTTGTTTGGGAGGGACCACTTGGCATGATAGTTTTGCGCCTTGACCTTAAATTCACCAGATGGCGAAACTTGATTGTATTTGGGCCATTTGTTGTCGATCTGCCAATTGGTGGTGTCCTCCAATTGCTTGAATACATGCGCATTCTGATCAGATTGGCCGTCATCAAGACAAAACTTTCCAAGTTCCGACCATGTGCAATCGTAATTGGCCCCTGCGATGTAGTCTTGATAAGTCTCAAATTCAATGTACTTTGGGAAGGCACCAGAATAAGTGAACCTCAAATATTCGATGTTCTCGGCTTCAACGGCATCCATGGGTGTGGCCATGATCCACTTGCCCCTGCTTGCTATTGTCCTCGAATTGGGATCGGTATCGTCTGGCATCGAAATCGCTTCGTGTTTGATCGAGACACCCCCACCTGTGAAGGCCAAAAGCGGTTTAATCTTGAAAGAAGGCTTGCCGACGGCACCCACTTCCAAAATGCCTGCATAATCTTTGATGAAGCCCGCTGGATTCGTGTTCGGATTATGGTTGATGCGCAATGCGTCATAAAGAGCGACATCGGCAAATCGAATGAACACGTTGGTCGTTTGAGAGGCCAAACTTGCGATGGCCATCAACCCATTGTAACGCCATTCCCGCGTCGGTCCTGACTCAATCAACACTGATGGCACCGTAGTAAGGTTCGCTTTTACTGGGTAACGATTCAAATAGGGAGACTTGTAGATTTTTACAAAATCATCCGCACGATTGAACCCAATTGAGGTTGGATAGGCGGCACTTCCACCCCCAGCGAGGTTCCCTTTTGGAAGGTGGCTGTCTCCAAGGAGTTTCCTGAAATCCCAACGCAAATGATAGCCACGTACACTCCCGTCAGATGCATCCGAGCCAGAGGACTGCAGGTACACGTGTGGCGATTGAAACAGTGCATTCGGATCATAATTCAGCAGGCCGCACATGCAGTCCTTGATGACCGCAGGGGACTCCACCAGTGTGCTGAAATTTGACGTAATCGCAATGGTCGTGAATGGGGGCGCAGGAGCGGTGGAGAGCGCAAAGTTTGTAAGTGAAAAACTGAGGTTTGTGACTGCGGGTTGCGGCACCTGCTGCGTCATGCAGGTAACAAGATCCTCATTGGTTCTTGCAAAAAGCCCTTGCCATTCCATGACGTTGGGGACATTGAATCCCGCGAATACAAATTCATTGGTTGGCGAAGCTACCCAATCCATGTCGAATGGGCCACCTGCCAACGGAAGGGCAAAATACCGAATCCATTGCACGTCCAATGCCAAGTTCAGCTTCATCACGCAATGCGTCCACGCATGCATTTGCAACACATAATAATTGTTGTTGACAAGCAAAATCTTCTGACTCGGAGGATCCAGGTTCCAGGGAGTCCCATTGATTTTGCGACCCGTCGCAGTGTTGGTATTCAAATTAATTTCCAAGATCGCTGTTCGTTTCACCATTCCTGACTCAACGTAAGGGGCTGCGACGAGGTATTTTTTTGTCCCAGTCGGATAAACGGCCAGCGCTCCAGTAACATAGGGATTCGTAAAGGAAACGGCGGAAATTGCGGACAGCGAATTATCGAGAGTAATGACAACATATTTTTGAGTGAGCGTGGCGTCTAGATAAGTCGCCATGATCACGCAATTGCTTCCCGCCAAGGTAATCGAAGCATGGGTAATCGTGCCGGAGGAGCTGAATATCTGCTTCGAATTGAGCGCAACGCCATTGCCATCCATCACCATTGCAACAAGCCTTCCAATGTCTTTGGTCCATACAGCCATATATTTATCAGAACCAAGATGCACGATTCGAGGCTCTGATAAGCTATTGGAAGGCGGTGTCTCAGGGTACTTGACCGCCCATTTAAGGTCTCCATTCGGAAAAAAGCGCATCATCAACTTTTCCGTGTTGCTCGAGCCAGCGATGGTCTTTATACCACAGGCAACAATTTCACCGTTTGGAGCCAGCGTCGCATCTGCTATATGAAACGTATCACCCGCAAGTGTATGCCTCTTGCTGAATAGAATATTGCCATTGGCATCAATTTTTGCAAACATCAAGCTATCGGAGGACAAGACCTCAGATCCCAGAGCATAATATTCTCCCCCACCAGCTGGAAGGATTTTATTGAACCCAAAGTTTTGGGTGCCGTCATAGTATTTGATGAACTTCGACATGGTGAATGTTACTGATTTTAGAGTGATAAAAGGTCAAACGTCACTACTTCTGAATCGAACGCACCATAAGCCTGCCCGTTCCACAATTTGAAGAGAAACTTGAAGTAGAGGCTGGAATTCACGGGCAGGGACATCGTATTGTCCGTATTAGTGACGAATATGTTGGCATTGTCCTTGGAAAAGATGCATCGGTAATCGGCAAAAGGGCCACCTTGCACGGAAAGTGACAGTGTTTCTGTCAGGTCCAGCGCTGGCATTTTCGGATCGTTGAACGGTTCTGGGTTGCGCACCAAGATGCCCAAGACATTTCCAGTAACGGAATTGCGCACAATGTTGAATTCTGTAGTCAAGGCGGGTGGCAATGCTACCATTTGGAAAGCACCTTCCATCAGGCGGTTATACGGATCTGCAAACGCCTGCATAAAAGGGTGATCCAGTGCCATCATACCCGCAAGAATGTCAGTTGCCACGACGATTTGCGTGGAATTGTCAAATGCTTTCACAACATCAAAGACGGCGATTTTCAACACTGTAGGGCCTGGCCCAACCAATAGCTTATAACTGTTCACTTGATCCTTGAAGTCGCTGTAACGAGATGTTTGGAATCCATACCGATGAACTTCGTGGACGACATGGTCAAGGTCGGAGTCGCGCTTGTAGCGGGAGTTGAAGATCGCAGTGTACAATTTCAGGGGTTTCAGGGCGGGTAGGGAAAATCCCGAATGCACGCCCATTGGCTCGATGATTGTCACCGAAGTGCAGGGCCCTCCATTCGCATTCATATTATTCAGGAGCGTCACCTCTTGGCCCACTATCGGGATGGAATCGTCTAGCCAACTGGCAACCACAGGCAATATCTGAGACAATGATGGATCAGGTGCCGGGTCTTTCACAAGTACTTCCAAATTGGACCAAATTTTCTCTTTCCCTGCATAAGCGTCCCAATCCGCAAACATTTCATATACATAAGCTTGGACATAATACAGGGACAGCTTCGGATTTAGATAAAACAATGGCTTGGCATTGATCAATTGTCCGTCTGCATTGGGGTAACATTTCGGAAAATCGAGGTAATGCCGCAAACGAGAGAGCTTGAACTCATCCTCCCTGTCTGCATCCAGCAGGGCTTGGTAATCCAGCCGAGCCACTTGCGCCCCGGTAGCATCATAATATTGATGGAAATGCCCAATTGGTCCCGCAGTCTTGAAAGCCATCACATAAGCGTGCTCGTAATTGGCCAGTGACGGAAATGCTGCGGGGTTGTTTTCATAAGCAAGATCGTCACGCGTAGAAATGCGAATCGCAAAATGCGTATCAGGCCGCCAAATGGGCTGGATCGATCCTGAAAACCCGGCGATCATGGAATTGTTTTCCGCTTGCACTTGGGTAAAAGTTGGTAGCGTTTGATTGTAAACCGCAGCCGTAAATTCCTGATAGCAAACCAAATAAATATAGGCCGCGCAATCGTGCGGATCATCTTCCGGGTTGGCTGGGTCTCCTATGCAACCAATGGGAGAGACCACAACCTTGTCCACAGGAGCGTTCAGGTTCGAATAGGAAACCACGCCCGGGCTGCCAACATAGCTGTAATTGTCTGTGATCAAGATGTAGCCGTAAATCGCCATGCCACTGCCGTCAGTGCCAATGACCTCTTTGCGGTAATAGGAAACCTTTGCCTGGTCGGCGAAGGCTTGAATCGTCAATTCAACAAGAGGAGTGCTTGGATTGAAGAAAATTTCCAATTGTGAACCTTCTGCAATGCGGAGGCCTCGCCCAAAGCCACTGAATGCCATGGGTGCAATCGCACCATCGACTCCAATGATCCTAAACACGATGTCGCCATAAGCAATCATTTGATTGCTTGACACTAATGGGTTACCAGCAATGTTGATACCCATATCCACCCTAAAGAACCCTTGGAATTCTGTACATGTTCGGTTGAGCTGGGCTGGTGTGCAAAAAATCGTTTGGGTCGTGATGCCCAAATCCTCGGGAATGATGTCTCCCGATCCTTGGGAAACAAAAGACAGCGGACTTTGGGCCAAGATCCTGAGCTTGTTGTGGAGATTGGGTTGCTCGTACTGCCAATAGCCATCTTTGAGGTCGTTTAAAGGTGCAGTCACAAAGGGTGCCACCGCTAGGGGGGTAGCCGCATCATAGATGTCATAATCCAGCCAAGTCATTGTAACTGGATCATAATACTTGATTTCCACGGTGTCGAGTCGGTACTCATGCCGCACGCGGTCGTGCTTGCCCCGTTGCGGTGCAACAAAGTCCATGTAATGGGAACCCATGGTGTTCCCGCCAAACCTGTCGCGCACCGTGAGTGAGGGCAGCAGACCCTTGACAAACTCGATGTCGATGAAGCTGTCCATTGGAATGATGTAATCTTCCAGTACCACGGGATTTGGGAAAGTGTTTCCATCTGTCACAAGCAGGGGAAAGGTCTCCCGCGTCTGGATGTTCAGCGCCTTGCCCGATTGGCTCAGGTTGTCGTTGAGCAGCGCGATTTCCGATGTATCGTGTTGGTTTTCAAAAACCCAAGAGAAATTGAATTTTGCGCATCGCTCCTTTTTCAAGATCATCACGCAAACTTCCAATGATCCTGTCACCGTAAACGGTTTAGGAGCCTCCGCCGCAAGGTTGGTCCTGGCACTGAGGTTGAAACCAAACCCAAATGCAGACAATGCAACATTGCCACCCAACTGGATCGAGCCGCCAATCTGTTTGGGCTTGAAACTCAGTTGGCCCTTGACATCCAAATAGGCGCTCAAGTCCGCTTTGAGTGGGCCAAATTCCTTGTGCAAGGCGTATGAGGAACCCGCCCCAGCCCTGATGCCGCTCGATGCGATCATCATGTAGAAATAGGAATTGAACAGGTCAAAGAGCCGCGCCTGAATCCTACGGTTTTCAGGTGTCTCACGCCCGATATTCACATACCAACTGGTGGAATTCCCAAAGAAGAAGCCCAATTCAATCACACCTTCAAGCGTTGCAATCTTGCCGATCTTCGGGCCTGAATCCGGGATTTTGTAGTTTGCACCCAATCCCGCCTCAATCGACGTGCTTGTGATGGCGATGAGGGCAAAAAAAGGCGGGTCTGTGGCATCGTTCAGCCCAATCCGCTTTTTCAAGATCGCCGCCTGCCCTTGCAACAAAAACACATTCGGCAGCGAGAGCAAGAAAAACAGCTTGCTGGAAAACGTCTTGCCCGCATCGTAAGCCGTCGCAAGCGACACGCCAGCGCCGAGGGAAAATCCATCCTCCTGGCTGAACTTGTCGATTTGGATGCCTTCCTTAAAAGTGCTAGGCACCTTGGCCTTGTAATATTGCCACCATTCCGTGTCATCGCCCAAGAAGGCTTTGGACTTTGAAGCCACATAACGTTGCCCCACCAATGCACGAAAGCCATAGATTCCCAGCCCCGTCGTGCCAAGCAAGATCGGACTAGAAATCTCCAGCCCGACATCTACAATGAAAGCAGGGACCTTTGGATTCAGCCGCATCGCAGCGCTGCCACCCATTTTCAACTTAGGCAGGGTGAAATCCACGCCACCAGCATATTCCGTACCATCGCCACCATTTTCCGGGTTTTTCATCGACAAGAAGCCCTTCAAGAGCAAAGCCGCCGTTGCTGGTTTGGCATCGCCTGGAATCACGATGTCGATGGCGATGCTCTGGATGCGGAGGAAATAATGCCGCTCACGTCCGAGACTCAAATTGTCGTCGGTTGTATAGTAAAACGTGACGCCGTTGCCTGATACATCCACGCCGCCAGGCCCCGTGTCAATTCCGCCGTCAAAGGTGAAGTATTTGTATTGTCGTGTTTCTGGGAGCAGGGAAATTGTATTCGTATGCTCCTGCTCATGGGAGCCCAGGCCGATGGCGGTCACGCTCAATTTTACGGGGCCGACTTCCAAGGAAATCGCCTTGGGCAATGTGATTTTGCCTCCCTTGATCTCGATTTGGCCGTCTTCCCAGATGATGAGTTTGGTGATGTCAAACTTGTCTGGCAAGAATTGCCCGATCGGCGGAGCCAACGCTTCAAAATCTATCGCCCCAGAGACCGCAATATAAAAGCGGTCGTCTTCGCGCCCGACTTCAATGCTTTTCAAGTTTACTGAGAAAGCACCAGGAACTTTGATCAGGGTAATCCCTTGGTCTTCCGAAGCCGTTACGGAAAAATCCCCTTCGGGGCCAAAATGTACCCTAATATCGATCTTTGCATCGTTGCCCAAACTATCCTTGAAGCCAGGAATCACAAGATAGCCCTTGACATTTGACCCGACAATCGCGTTTTGGTGAAACCGAATATCAAATGACGTGAAGCAGGCCTTCAATTTGTCTCCAAAGGTCTTGAACAGGCCTGGGCCACTGGTTTCCAATCCAATGGTGCCAGACAAGCCCCCTGTGCCGATCAGCAAGTTTCTCCCAACGATTGCGACGCCCACGGGATTGATATTGCTCGCATCGTTTTTGATGAAAGGGGGTAGGCTGATCGCGCAATCCTGTATATACACTCCCATGAAATCGTCGGGTCGCCCGTCCAACGTGGCCTCAGGAATATTGGTTTTGCGGCTGATGTCAAGCTTCGCGCCAAGAATTTCAATCCCCAAGGGGAGGTTCCCAATCTGGGAAGGATGGTTTAGGCTTGCCGATACATCTGCATTGTAGCCGATCCCCGTTTCCGTGCTAAATGAAAACGTCTCACCCGTGGTATTGGCAAAGAGCAGCATCGACCTATCCGTTGCTGGCAACGGGACTCCGCCGCTGTCCAAAGATGCCGTAAGTGGGGTGAGAAATTCCCTGGGGAACTCGATACCCACGCTCAGATTGAGTGAGGCATTGATACGGGGCGTCACCAAGTTTAAGAGGTATTCCTTGGTAGGAACTTTGAACAGGCTTGAGAACAATTGATCCAACTTGGCATGTGTGTTGCCCTCGTCGAGCGCATCCAAGATGTACAACACAAACACCGCCACAGACACTCCCGGCACCGAGGGCGCATTCTTGATCGATGTGACGACCTCCTGGGCTGGATGAGGACCTGATGGATGGGGTATAGTCGCAGTATATAGCCCATTGACATCATCGACAAATTTGTTGATCGGGATGGGCGCAGTGATAAAGATTCCGAGCACACGGGTCACCAATTCCGCCTCCGACAGATTCAAAATCTGCAACGCCAACTGGAAGAATGCCGCAGGCGTGAACGCAAAACCCGACAGGTCAAACCTTCTGAGGTATGCCAATACAGGCCATTCGTAATGCATCTTGACGGGAAACTCCGAAAAATCACCCGGCACAAAGCTGGGATTCAATACCAACTTGATGCCGGTGCCTGGTAGTTCAAGATCCAAGCGTTTCTTGCTCATCAAAGACAAGCTATAAAAAGCACCGTCTCCACGCGCACTTTTTGACACTTGTAAATCCTTGTAATACAGATCGTCGAGCAAGCTGCTAAGGCCTGTATTGACAAAGTCCAACTGCTCTGGAAGAAAATCGAGCTGTACAATCGAGGACAAGGGTGGGTAAAAGACTGGCACTGGCATTATTTTTCTTTTTGCAATGGTTTAACAAATTGTATCGGGATCAGGCGATACCCTAGGAACATCCCTTCCTTCTCTCTCTCCGGGTGTTCTTCGCACCATGCCGCAAGCAATGCCTCATCGACAAAGAAATCACCTTTTTTGAATTGCAGAGATACGATGGCATAACTTCGCGTGTCATAAGCTGGGAGATTTTTTACACTGATTGTCATCCTCTTGCGTTTCATTTCAAGTTTGACAACCAACTCTGAATTTGGCCACATACCTGCAGAAATGTATCCCTCCCACTTTTCTATTGGCTCCGTTAAGTCAATTCGTCGATCATACATATTCACGATTGAATAGGAAGCAATGACTGTAGGTTTTCGATCAGGGGATACCGCTTGCTTTCCCTTAAGAACCCGAACGGCAAACGTCCCACAGCATACCTGAGAATGCAAAGTTGTGGACACACCCCCTACAAGGATCGTCATAAAAATAAAGAATGAATTGTATAGTATTTTCATAGAAATCAAGGTTTGTTTCCGTCCAAAATAATCTCAGTTGTTCGTTCGATAAGGTGCTGGAGGCTTTCCAAATCCAAGTGCATGGGACTCGGATAACCACGCTGATCTCCGCCGTCGGGACTCATCAAACGTGGCACTGTCAAATGGCCAGTTTGGAGTGTGGCATTGAATTCCCCACGTAGCCATGCTGTACGATAAAAAGCTTCATTGGGAAAATAATGCCCCGCAGAGCCATATTTGCTCCTGATATTTTGAGGGTTTGGATGTTGTGTCGGTACAGGGCCTTGAAGCCTAAGATCACCAATAAGTTCTACCTTGCCTATCCCATCCGGCAAACTTTCAAACCCTTGTCCATCCTTTACAATGTCTTTATATTCAATCTCATTATAGTAACCGAACGCAGGCCCTTGCCCAGCGGTGTAATTGAAGATATTGTTGTAATACAGTGAAAATTCGATCTGTTGAATCGTCGTTCGCGTCTTCAAATCCTCTAATGGAAGAAACCCTTGATTTAGCAATCGCTTGAACTTGGCAGGGTCTAGCGAAGTTTCAAAGAAATCGCTGGCTTCCTTCAATCGGATGCTAGGCAATACCAAGGGGCTTCCTATATTGTTATTGTCTGAAAATCCACCTCGACTCTTGCACGCAAAACGATCGATCATAAAATCGCCAGCATAGCCTTCTCCCAGCGTAATCACCATGTCTGGAGCTAGGTCTATCGTATGTTGGGGATCGTTGCCATCAATGCACTTCTTGAAAGCAGTTTCAATCACTCCCAAGTCGTTCTTGCCATCAAAATCGGCGTACCGATTGGGAAAGACAACAGACTGGATGAACACAGACGTTGCGCCGTCCACATGTGTCGTGCCATGCAAGGCAAGGGCGACTGCTGCGGACGAATTGTTTCGCAAACGAAACAGCGTAAGGCTGTTAAGATCAAACCCAGCAATTAAGATTCGTTTGGCACCTGATGGAGCCGTGGAGAAATCAATCGAATCGTATCCCCGTGTCACGCTCTCAAACAGCGCCAGGACTTCACTTTGCCCTGTCCCACCTGGCGTATTGAGCAAATAGCGATGGCTCTTGAGAAGCACAGCCATTTTGATTCGGGTCCAGTACAAGATGCGATCGTCGGCATTCGCATAATTGTTTTGTTTGGCGATAAGGCGGGCACGCTGAAGCGCCTTTGCTGGCTTATCGCTAATCGCAGCCTCGATGGCCACCTGTGCATTCGCATTGTTTGGAATGGCGAGAAGGTCGGCTTCAAACCCTGCTATCAAATCGACCATCTCAGGGATGCCTGACAATAAGCCCAAATTGTCAAAGGCAACAAAATGATCCTCGATATTGCGCACAGGCAACTTTATTCGGCCGTCAGCCGTACTGGTGTTCACAAGTGATGTCGTAGCGAGCTCTAGTATTGTATGTTTGGTGGTAACATCAAACTTTCGGCTCACAATCGCATAAGGTCCTCCAGTATTTCCAATCAAGGAGCCTTCGATCATCAAATTGTCCTTGGGTGAGATCAGGTCCACAATATTCCCTCCGATTAGTATCTTGTTGCCGACTGCAACTTCACGGATGGAAAAATCCAGTGTCGATCTTTTTTGGATGATTCCTTGCCCCTCCTCAAAGGTGCGCGTGTAAGAGACAGGAAGTGGCTCTGCAGCAGAGAAAGCACTGCTAAAGCAAAGCAGATCATCAGTCGTATAAACATGGATGTCTGTCGTAGGGTAGGCGACTTGAGCAGCACCCGTACTATCATAACCTTGCAAAACCACCTGAAACTTCTTAAAATTGGACGTGATAGCCACATTTAGTAGTTTCAGCATTGTAGGGTAATGCGGACTCAAGCTCGCCCCCAACGTTTTCAGTGTCTGGTACTCATCCTTGCCCAATCCCACAAACAACATGCTCTCAGGCTGTGGCGAACTCGTATCCACAGGCGCAAGGCGCAATGTCCGCACATCCGTGCCGACATCGTTCACCATATCAAATTCCAGATTGAGCTTCTTTGAAACCAGCATTTCCTGAAAGAAGCTTGGCAACTTGCTATACCCTCCAGTCATGCCCTTGGAGCGTACAAATTCATCGGCAGACTTGAAGGCGGCAACTGCGTTGGCAAAGAACAGCACCCGGCCTGGGTTTGGGCCTGCGCTTACTTCCCCTTCAAACACCACGCCTCGGTCGGAAGCATAGCCAAAATTGCGCGTGCTGCCGTCGATGAACTTGCGGGCCTGTGTGGCCACCCAACGCACCTGGTCAAGCCCGGTTGACCAAAAATCAGCAACTTCCAATGGCCCAAAACGGTTGTCATAGAGGTTTTCCGTTGGAAGTGCTTGTGGAATGCTTGCCCAATTGGCTCCATTCTCTTGCAAGCCTAGTTGCAATTTGATGAGCCAAGCGACATTGAGCTTGTCATCTGGCCCGCCACCCACCGCGAGGACATTGGGATGCGTGAATCCCAACTCTTCTGTATGTGTATTGGTGGTGAGATAGAGCGCATCCCCCTCCACAAAACATTCTTTTTGCAGTAGGTCTGGATTTACAATGTCCCCATGCTCCACATACAAGATAGGCTTTGTATTGTGGCCGGTACGCACCTTTAAATAGACTTGATTGAGCGCATCGACATTTACGATAGGCGCACCCGTATTGCTGCGAATGAGCAACGGCCAATCACTGCTCTGGTATTCTTGCGCTAGGAGGCTACCTGTCGCGATGCCAATTTCAATATTGTCTCCCGTGCCGCTGCTTGGATGGTGACCAAAGAAATTGTAGGAGTTCCCGATTTCATTGCGCACGTCCACATATAGGGTGTTTTTGGACAGGAAGGGAGTCAATACTTCATTGTAGATGTCTTCGGGCTGAATCTTTACCACATTTCCCGATACATTTTTTTGAGCATAGCCGTGTTCCCGCACATGCAAGCCATAATATGCTGCAGGATCCAAGAAGTTGAGGATTTGTTCCCGCATTGCTTTACGCTGAAAGGCATCGGTAATCCCTGTCAAATCCACGGCGTGACTCGCTGCACGGACGTAATTGAGGTCAGGTTCAAAAAAGCCTTCCTCCAAGACGAAATCAATGCCCGCCTCATTGGCAACGGTAGAGAAATGTCCCAGTGCCATACCCTTCAAAGCTGGCGGCAGTTGGTAATCGGGATCGGGATTGAAGAAATATTGCTCCAGCACAGTCCCTGAGGCCTGATTCAGAGAATCAAAGCCCAGCGCCTTCGACTTAAAGGCGACACCTACGCCATTCAAATCTTCGTGAATGCCCCACAACCAAGCGATCCACTTTGAATTGGTGGTAGTATTGTGCGGCACCACCAAGGCCGCATTTGTACCGTCTATAAAATCAGAGCGCATCAAACCGCGATAGACGATATACTTAACGGGCGTAAGGCCGCCGATCCCTTGATTCAAAGGCTTCAAGACCATGTTCACCAAATTTGCATTTGCTCCCTCCTGCACAAAGACCGTACCATCGACTACGGCATAGGCATTTGTATTCGCAACAGCGGTGAAACTGCTTGTGATGCGAAATATGTCTGTACTGATTGGGCCAAAACCCATACCTGCACTTTGGGTGAGGTTCGCCATGTCTGCGAAGACAAAGGAACGGGGGTAGAGAGGGGGTGGTGTGGAGACATAAGGAATTGGAAGCTGGGCCAGTTCCGTCAAAATAATCTCATGCTCCTCGCGGCTTATGGGCGTCTTTATATTGTGTAAACTGCTTTTTACATTGCCGCGCAAAATCACCTTCTTAAATTGCCTGGATGATTTGAACGTACCTTCAAAGGTGATCTTGGTTTGGGTTCCAGTTGCTGGAATGGCACCTCCTGTAACCACAGGGTTGGCAAAAGTAATCCATCCGCACACAACTCCACTGCGATTTTTCACAACCCAGTTTCCATTCTCCCAATAAATGGTTCCTTCGTCGATGATGTTGCCCGATACATCGAGTCGCTCAATTTCAATATAAGAGTCTTCCGCTTCGATATTTCCGATTTCTATTTCAAGGAGTACCTTGAAACCAGTAATCACTTCGGTTCCGAGGTCATCAACTTCGATATTGTTTTCCAAGACACCGCCAGTGGGCTTTTCAAATCCCCATTCAGCGAATAATATTTCACGGTAGGAGAGGTTGCTGTTCCTTTCGGCACCTACCCCATTTCTTTCTCCATCATGAGGTGATACTTGAACTAGGAGAAAAGTTTTACGATTAATATTGGCAAGAGGTTGGTCAGCAGCATTCCATTGAATCTTTACTAATTTAGCGCTTGCATCGGTTGCATTGAATGCACCTAGAGTAGGTAGAATTTCATCTTCAAGCAATGGCATTTCACCAAGGTAGTAAACAGTATTTACGCCACCATTTGTAGGAATAGCACTGCTTGTAAATTCCTCATCCCAATCAAACGGAAATCGGAAAGGTGTTTGAATAACGGGATCTTGTACCGTCGGTGGTTGTGAAATTGAACCATCATGAAGCGCAATGTAAAACCTCACGTAAGCATCCAGGCTGGAATATCTTGTACCTCGATTCTTAATCCGCGCAAAAATATAATTGTCTTGTCCTTTCTTTGGACCCTCATTTGGAGCATCTTTATCAAAGGCAGGTAAATTCACATATGGAGTCCCATTACGTTTTACCCAGATGTCAGGACTGTGGACTGGGTTCGTGGGAACATGGGTATTAACCGTACCATTATCCCCTAAGTGGTCACGGATCATAAGGTCGCGCTCGTCGTGACGATAGATCCATGCTGCTTCTACTGCCCCAAATGCATCCACTGCACCGTAGCCATACCATTCACTGTGATTAGCTGGCCCGGCCAGAGGATTTCGAGCGTGAGGTGGGTTCAGGTCAACTAGCTCTAGGCCAGACTTATCTTTCCAACGCCCAATTCCTAATGGGCGCAAAGGCACGTTAGGGACTTGAAATCCTGGAGTATTATCGTCAAATTTCTTGGCGGTTGATCGAAGAATGTGGCGAACCTCTATCCACGTGAGTTTTGAATTTGCTGATAAGATAAGTGCCCCAATTCCCGCAACAAAAGGGCAAGCTGCTGATGTCCCGCCAAAAATTGACATGTAATTAGCTGGGCCAAATGAAACCAATGTCCCAATCGAATGGGGATGTTTAGTAAGTTCAACTTCAATTGTTTCATGATCAACAATCGAAATTACACGAAGAGTCTCAATATTTTCTCCTCCCTGATGATTTTGATTATTGGCTGGCGTTAAGAGAATAGCCTTGGGAGGATCTGAAATTATCATTAAAGCAGTGTTCCCGATCTTCAGGTTCTGACTTTGAAATTGTTGATTCGGAACAGGAACCCCAACAGCAGACGCCACAGTAAGGGTTCTCTTCAAAGTCAAACCGATTACATATACATTTTTCGTCAGACTACCAATTGTATAATTTTGGGTAAGGGGATTAATAAAGGTAAGCTGGCTATTTTGGACACTAATTCCATTAATCGAAATTGTTAAAATTTCGTGATTCGAGGTAGCTCCCGAGCTCGGAGGGCTGCCCAATAATATTTGTTGCCCACTTTCAAATCCTAAGACTGAATCAACCGTAATCGTCATATCACCAATCGAGGCATTCGCAACAATATAAGCACTTCCAGCACCAAATTCATCAGCGACTGCAGTAACCTGTTTATTCGCAGGAATATTGACAGAAATAGTTCCGTCCAATAGAAGGAATCGCGAACCTTGAATTTGGAGTATTCGAATGAAAGTGAAACTTGGAGACCCGGGAAAATCAATAATAATATTTTGGCCAGCTGAAAAACCTGATGTATTTTCCAATACAAGGAAATCATCAAGTATCTGCACTGGTTCAGATAACACGGTTCCACAAATAGCTGCTCCACCTGGCATATTCCCCCCTCCAGGAACTCCAGTGGTAGGGATAGCCCAGCTATTGTATGCAACATATTGGCTATCAAATTCAGGACCGTTAGATGGCCCCACAATGTCGATTTGTGGGCCATAACAACTATAGTTCGTTCCCCGTTTGGTTAATCCATCGGTTCCTAGCGTATATGCACCAACATTGATTATTTCGTGCGATTTCGCAAATATAGTTTCACTTTCAGTGGCCGTATTGTGTGCCCCATGAACTGTGGGCGATAATTGATTAGGAAGATGGCCATACTCTCCATTCCCACTTGCATAGAACATTACTTGGCCTCTACCTTCTCTTCCATATACGGTATTAAGATGTACTGTTGCCAAAATTGCAGCTTGTTCCGCTAGAGAAATTCCATTAGGGCTAAAACCGTAACTATTCGTAATAATTTGAGTAGCCAGAGGTGCCTGTAGTGGAATTTGTGACAAGCCTGCTATCCATTTAAGAAACGAAGGGTAATCGGCAGCTAGGCTTGGACAATTCACCAATGCTAATCGGATATTCGGGGCTGCGCCTACTACTCCCTCCGCCAGCCCATTTTCAAGCGGATCATTGTTCACTTGCGCTGCAATTATCCCAGCTGTAGCCATTCCATGAATTGAGGATTGCGCCGAACCAAAGTCGAAATCAGATCGATTAGTAACAAAATCATAGAATCGCTCAATTTTTGATAACCCATTGCTAACTTTCCCCAACAAATCAATATTATTGATCTGAGGGTTAATCGTATTAAGTGCAGGATGTGGGACTGTCCAAAATTCATCAATCGCAGCAACAATAATTGTGGCATCACCATATGTTTTGTCTGAAGCACTACCAATAGGACCCGAAGATATATCTCGCATTTTTTGCCATGCAGCTTTAAGATTGGAAGCAGTATGGTGCCAATGCATTAGATACGTCGATTCTGTCGGATCAACGGAAAAAAATGTAGGTTCGATATGGCTGCTCGGGTATACTTGAATGATACACTTTTCAGTCGAAAGATGATCTGCAATTTCAAACAAATCCAGACCTATTTTTTCCATACTACTTACAAGATGAGTTCTGTTTCTCGCAAGTTTCGAGTTATAATTCAAATGATAGGTTTTAAGTAACCGTTCTAACTCGAGAAGATCGCAATCTGCTGAAATCTCAATTACCAATTTGTCAGAATAATACGATAAACATTTTGAAACATGCCAAGCTTCGCCTACACATTGCACCATGGGGTCCTTTTTGAGAATTTGCAAAACTTGTTGCTTTCCCAATTTTATGTTTTTCCAAGACGCACTTATTAAATCTAACTTGTTCCTCTTTCCTATCTCTTTCTCTCTTTTTTTTGGGAGACCTAAGTTGAACAACACTTCACCTATCCCCATAATCAATTTCTGTTGCCTCTGGCTTGTACACCACCACCAAATACTCAACATCAAGAGCTACGACAATTGCAGAATCTCCCTTGCCGTAAACCCTGTCTTCGCTGCCAGGAAGAACAAAGAATTCATAAATCGACTGCTTTTTCCTCTTTAGATACCTTTTCACTTCCGAATACCCTGGAGCACGAACTAAAATGAGAACATTTCCCTCTGGCAATGACACATAACCACTTCGAAGTGCCTCGCCTTCGATCATTTCACCAGTATCAAACCTCAAGAATATATCAGGGTTTGCAATCACCTTACCATGACTATTGAATACGTGAACACGAAGGTTAATCTTCATTTTTGATATTTTATCTGAGTTGTATTAAGCATCGTAGTATACGATTTCCCCAAAATAATGATTAATAACTCTTATTCAAAAGGCTAGGCGAAAAACAGTCAATAAATTCTGGTAAGAGCCTCATAGAGTCGATAGTTTCAAGAATCAAACTTCCTCCATCTGCGGGGCCTCGACAATAATGGATGAAAAAGTTTGGTGAGGAAAACGACTTAATATAAACCAAGTCGTGCTTGCTAAATAATTCCATATCTCGTGCTTCCAATGGATGATTAGTGCTAAATCCAATTTCGTCAAACACAAATATATTATCATTTGTGAATACGCCCACATACTTTATCATTTCCCGATTTTCTCGCAGTTTGCTAAATAACATGTCCTTTCTCAAACTAACCTTTGACGAATCAACGTCAAAGGCAAAGAGGAACCTTGTATATCCCCTCTTGTGAAGATACTCTGACTGAGCATTGTTCAGCGTGAGGCCCAAACTAGAAGTAAACGAAATGAACTTGTTCCAAACACTGGAATCATTCAAGTTGAATCCTTCAACCATTATACCGATGTAAGGTTCGACCTTTGCCGTTTGCCTTTCTAGAACAGCCTCTTCATCCATATCTAATTGCTCCTTTATTCTATTCGTTCCTTGTAGAAGACGTCCCTCCAAACTACATCCTCCAATGCACAAATCTCCTCCAAGGCTCCCTAACAGCCCCAAAACAAAAATGATACAAAACATCAGCCTAACCATACCATTAAATTTACATTGTCCAAAAAAAAGAGCTATCCACAACCCAAACCCTGCAGTACCAAAAAAGACAACAAATCCCATGCCTACATCTCCATATACGACGCCAAGCCACACTTCTCGATCCCGCCGCATGCCCCTCCGCAACCTATCTATTGCCACTGCTCTCCTTACAAGCAGCCTTCTGAAGGCTGGATTTTGTCATTTTTTGCCCAGCTGAGCAGAAATCCTTCCTCACCCCCATGTAACCGAAGCTAAGCGAAAATTTGCAGGAATGAAAGTTTGTGTTGCACTTTTTTTGCAGCTTCTTATTACCAATGTCAAAGGCTATCTGAAAGCGATGCACACTGCAAGGAACGGGTAAATCCACTCCTACCTAAGGCTACTCAATTGCTGAAAGCAATGGCCGTAATGCGATCAGGCTCGGATTCCAAGTTCTTGCTTTCGGCCATACAGCACCTTTCCGCAAAGCGTACCCGCCTGAGCTTGTCACATTTCACGTACTCGTGGATGCTCCGTGAGATGCGATCCTTGATAGCAGGCGCTGCTATCAACTCATTGAGCCGTGCTTCTGGCTCTACCTCTAGGACACGGTCCCAAGGCTCTGGATTCAGGGGCTTGAGCTTCGCTTTGTTTACCTTGGATTTGTCCACCAATCGGCTCACCTTGTCTGCGATGGACGAATGCCCCATACGTGCCTCATGCGCTGCAATTTTGTTACGCGAAGGTATTGAAGTGTTCTTGCTACCTCTCTTCGGAATGCCTCGTGGCGGCATGTACCGTTCCTTGGCGTTGCTGATGCTCTCACAGCGACAAAGAACTTGCCGCGATGATGCACCCTGGCGCACACGTCCAGCGCAACTCCTGCTCCTCAGCTTCCAGCATTTCCTTGATTGCCTCGATCTCGGCGTTGTTTTTTCGTTGATTTCCTGCCATTTCAGGCGCAAGCGAGTTGTTGCTTGAATCCCCGATGATGCGAATCTAACCCAAAACAAGGAAATCGTTAATGAATGGTTTGGTATGGGTTGAGTCCGTATTCCGTTACAGTTCGGTAAGTATTTCGGAAGTGTTGAATTTGATCGGGTTTCGCAGCGTTTGTCGATTCTTGTTTGAAATGCCCCCATTTCCCTCACAGCCACAAATCCTCCAAGCGAAAGGGGGAAAACCCGTTTCCAGATTCTCCCCCTTCCTGCCTTGGAGCCGACGCACGCCGTCAGTGCGTCGGCTCATTGGAGTCCGCGCACGACAGTAATTTTTAACTTGTCCTGCGCATGGATTGCAGCAGGGCTTTCACCGCCTCATTCGGGATCAGCCACGAGCCTTTCACCCCCGCTTGTTGAATTCCCTCTAACTCGCGTTGGCGCAGCTTCCTGCGCAGGGTATGCTCGCTGATTCCCGTCAGCGCTGCGACTTGCCTCGGCTTGTAAAACATCGGCTCGGCTTCGCCCTGGGACTTGCCAAGCAATGCCTTAATCGTTCCCAACAGGCGTTGCTCCAGGGCGAGGATGTCCCCGACAGTTGCAAGCGTCCTGTGTTCGATGCCGCCAAATCCATTGTCGGCAACGATGTGCAAAGCGTCTTTGTTCATGAGGCAAACGTAAGGCGGCTTTGGGGGCATGTCAAGCACCTGAATTCGTGCCGATGGTCAAAATATGCCGTTTCTGGGATTTGTTGGCGCTATTTGGCAAACGGTTGAACATATCACCAATGGGGTGCATAACTCGGCAAGTGATGTGAATAAGTGGTTGCAGCCTCAAGCTCCCTTTTTCAAGGATTCCACCAAAGCCGCCACGGCATCCCTCGGCACGAGCCACGATCCTTTCACTCCCGCCTCCTGGATACCCGCAAGCTGTCCATCCCGCAGCCGCCTACGCACTGAATGCTCGGTGAGGCCCGTCAAGGCTGCGACCTGTTTGGGCTTGTAGAAGAGCGGTTGAGCCCCGTCGCTTTTGGCCTTGCCCAATATGGACTCGATCTTGGCGATGATTCGGCCCTCAAATTGCATGAGGTCTTCGAGTGTCACCACCATCATCCGCCCGTAGCCGCCAATCCGTTCGTCGGATACACTTTGATTCTGCTCTCTAGTCATGGGGCAAACCTAGGTAGTGTATCAGGGGAAATCAATCCCCCGATTTTGGCTGGAATGTCATAAACACCGCGCTAACACGGGTTTACCGATTTGGTATTGAAATAAACAAGACCGTGTTTGTGATGTCCTATTGTGGGTAATCGGTTTCCTTTTTGTGGATAAATGGGATTTTCGGTAACGCAACACGATACCGAAACCGATGCGCCGGAATGCGCTGACAAACCTCCCGCATCCAGCCAGTAACAGCGTTTGCTGCGACCCCGCCAACCTTATAATGACAGGGCCGCGCATCGCGAATTGCTCGATTGTTCAATGGCCCTCCTCGATCTCAAGCCACTTGTCCTCCACAAAATCCTCAAGATAATGCAACGTCGCCCGCTCGTCTGGCTCATACTCCAGGACGACAATCACGGCGTTCTGGTCTCTGTCAGCCCCTGCGATCACGGCTCGCACGTTGTTTTCGCAGACAAGCCCCGCGAACTCATGGAATGCATCTGTTGGCACATTTAATTGCTTGGTCTTTCCCATATATAAATCGATTAATGGTTTACGTTTCGTGTTCCTCAGTCGCCCCCGCTTTGGTTGGCCCTTGGGTCGAGGACTACCCAATCGAAGGCCGTACCAAGGTGGGCGTACTTGTCGGTGACTTCTTTTCGCCTTTTCACATAGCTGTGCAGCCCGTTTTCCTCCAAGTGCTTGCCCGTGCTATGAAGTACCGCCCCTATGGACTTCGCTAGGTACTGGTATCGGTCCCTAGCCTTCTCGGCCCGTTTGCTGGTCATCCGCATGTTTTCCAGCCATTGGGAAGTTCTGTCGAACCCGTTGAGGTTGCCGGGCGCGAGATACGTGGAAGGGATCGGGATGTACCGCCCTGGCTTCTTTTTGGCCCATTTGTCGGCAAGCCCGATCCTGAGCCAGAGGTTGCGGTAAGTTTCCTCGCCCTCAGCCGCCGTCTTGCAGACGAATTGGCCGTGGAGGAACGCCTTCATCGCATCCAACTGGCTCGTGGCTAGGTAGTCGAGCCGCGACCACAAGGTTCCGACCATCACCGTTAGGAGCCGTGCGCAATGGTCTGCGAACTGGCCCGAAATCGGGGCTTTTTGGGGTGTTTCATCGAAATAGCCCCAATTTCCTTGCTTCTCTATGGGCGTTTTTCCACCGATTTCGCGGGCAGTGCGCCGCGCCCCTCGGTGCTTTTTGGGCTGCATCTGGCCATCTTGCAATCGGGCGTCGCTGGCATCCGATTTTCCGCCAAGGGCGGGGTTGCTGGCCACAACGGCTTTGCTTTCAGCTTTGTTGGCCGTTTTTTCGCGTTTGCTGCTGAATTTTTCCTGATCTTGAAACGGGGGGTTGCTAGCCTCAAGCACTTCCATTTCCGTGTCTTTGGCCGTTTTTTCGACCATCGGGCTTATTTTTCCGCCCTCTCGCAATCGGGCGTTGCTGGCCCTTGTCTTTCCGCCTAGGGCGGGGTTGCTGGCCTCATCTTGCTTGGGGGTGGGGGCTTTTTCTTTTTTATCCCCCGTCCCATCGGACAGTTTATTTTCTTTTTTGAAAGAGCCAGCTTCTAAGGACTGCTGCAAAGTTTCGCCTTCTTCCTCCCAAGGAGCCTGATAGCCAGTATCGTTGTCGAGGATTCCATTCAGGGCCATTTGCCGCCTCCGATGGAGTTCAGGGTGGATAACTAGAATCGAAGGGTCGAACCGCAGCGCGAACTTGTTGCACCTGCCGCGATGATCCCGCTCGGCAACGAGACCGCTTTCCAAAAGTCGGTTCAGGAGGTTGTTGATCGTCCCCTTGGACACATCAAGCTCCGATGCAAGCTCCCCACAGTGCGTCCTGAACGGCGGCAACTCCGTGGTCAGGTGCAGCCACTCCAAGCCCGTGAGCTGATGCGAGTAAAGGCGAATCATTTCCTTGAGCAAATGCTGGTGGGAGGCGCGAAGGACTTTCTTGAGGTCGTAAATCGCCCTCCCGTCCTTGCGCCGCCCGACAACATGGGCCTTGTTGTGGTCGCGGATCGCCGTCTCCACGAGCGGCCACGATGTCTTCCAGTCTATTGCAAACATGGCCGTATGGTCTGTTTTGGTTGTGTACCGATGCCTGAAAAGTAGTCTTTGGTCATGGGGCAAACCTACGTCGGGATTTGGGTGGATTCCAGCCCCTTTCGGCCTGTGTACGCCCTTGCACGCGCTGCAAAGGGCGTTTTTGCCCGTTTTGTACGTGACATGGTACACCAGTATATATGACGTTTAAGATGTGGGGAACGATGGGCGGTTTGTGGAGAAGTCGGATTGGTGGATGTGCATCACGTACATCCGACAAATTGGCCTTGGAATGGGGATTCTTGCAATTTCCAGTTGCCTTCCAATAAATTCCCGTGATCTTCGTTCAATCATTTCAATGCGGCGCCATTTTTGCCGCCGACGAACACCAAACCCAGGAATGACAAGATGATTGACTACAAGATGAAATTGACCGCCCGTGATGCGGTCGCTCACTGCAACGTGGCATTGCCCTCCCTCCGTTGGGACATGGGGACTATCGGGCTTTTCTGCCAGTGCAACCTTGTCGATTCAGCCCACGATGAAGAGACGGGGCAATGGCTCTTGGGGCTTGCCTCCCTTGAAGCACTGCTACATTACCTTGCCTCGGTCAATCGATTGGCCCGCGCCCAAGGCAGGGATTGAAGGATTCGACCTTGGCCACTGTGATCAGGGGACAAGGCCGAATTTCCTTGAAGTAAGCAGATTCCTTTCAAGCCCCTTGCACCTGCACCGCCTCGGTGGCGGGTTTCATCCTCGACATGAAGGCATCCATCTTGGACATTTCGCGGGTCTTTTGCGAATCCACCACACGGGCATAGACTTGGGTGATGGACAGGTTGGAGTGGCCCAAAATGTGGCTAACGACCTCGATGGGCATCCCGACCTCCAAGGCCATGATCGCGAATGTGTGCCGACCACTGTGGAAGGTGATGTGCTTGCCTATCCTCGCAATCTCCATGATCTCGGAGAGCTTGGAGTTCATGTGGCCGTTCACGAATGTGCGACCATGGAACACGCTCCCTGCACCCTCCTCCAAGTTCAGGATCGACCGCAACGGGGTGTTGATCGGAATCCGCAACGGCTCGGCGGTCTTCTTCATCACTATGCTCAGGTAGCTGCCGTGGAAGTCTCTAGGCTTGAGCTTGGCGATGTCGGAAAACCTCAATCCGCAAAAGCATGAGGCAAGGAATTGTTGCAAGCAATGGTGATGCGAGTCCTTGCCACCAAAGGTGTACTTGGTCGGAAGGTTCTCGGAGCGTAACGCGCCGCAATGGTACAGCTCCATGAGCCTCGTGAGTTCGTCGCTGGTGAGGTATTGCTTTTCCACCGTCTGCCATTTCACCTTCTTGAAATGTATGAAGGGGTTGCTTGAGATGTCGCCGTGCTTCGCGGCATGGCTCATGATCTTTTGCAGGTAGCGAAAGATGCTGAGGATGGAATTGGTCTTGTGGTGGCCCTCGGAAAACAACCATTCTTGATACTCCTCAAGCCATCTTGGGGTTATCGCCGCGATCTCGATGTCGGGGTCGTACTTTCTGAGGTTGGCCATGTAGGCGTTGTAGCCCTTCACAGTTCCGCTTGCCCTTTGCGCGGCCTCGCAGTCGCGCCGCCAGATGCAGTAGTCGATCAGCTTGGTCTTGCTGCCAGATGCCATCCGCCTGTCCACCGATGCGAAGGTCACGGCCTCGCCCTTGCCTTGCAGGTCTAGCAGCACCTTGTCCAGCGCGGCCTTTTGGGCTGTTAGGTTTGCCGCGATCTCCCTTGCATTGGGAAGGCCCGACATGTTGAGCTTCACTTGCTGCTTGGCCTTGTCCCAAAACTTGGCGGGGATTGCAATTCCAGTCGGGAATGTCCTTATCTTGCGGTCGATGGTGAGCCGAAGATAGATGGTCTGGGTTCCGTCCTTCTTAACGGTCGCATCTTGGTACGCCGCAGTGGTTGCCGAATGTTGCTGTTTCATAAAGAGTTTTTTTGCATTGTGATAACTGGACACTTCTTAAACGATTCCCAAACAAATCTGTATTTGACATACAAATTTTGCCATCCGTTGTTTCAAGTACAGTGCAAAAAACCCCATTTTAGCCGTGAGGAATGTCCTTACGGAGTTGACGTACACAGTTCATAATCCATTCTCCATTCTCCATTTTCCATTAATCCCCATGCCCGTCCTCACCTCCGCCCAACGCTCCCTCCTCGAAAAGACCGTCATCAAAGCCCGACGCCTCGCCGAGACAGGCGCACGCAACGCCCTCAGAGCCATGGCCGTTGACCACCACGAGCCCTACGCGCACATGGACACCCCCGCACGTGAATTGCGCAACCGCCTGCGCAGCAAGGGGCGCTTGCTCGGGGATACACGCGCCAACGACGGGAAACAGCCGATCGACCACCTTGCCTACGAGCTCGCCTACGAATACTGGCACAAAATGCTCTTCGCCCGGTTTTTGGAGGCCAATGGCTTGCTCATGCATACGAGTTTGGTGCCTGTGAGCTTGGAGGACTGCGCCGAACTCGCGCCGGAAGAAGGCTTCGCCGACAAATGGGATGCTGCGGCTTCCTACGCCTCGCGCATGTTGCCCGCCATCTTCAGGCCCGAGGATCCGCTGATGCAGGTGAAATTTGCAACCGAGGACCGTGTGGCTTTGGAGAGTCTGCTCGATGGCTTGGAGACCGGCATTTTCATTGCAGACGACAGCTTGGGATGGGTATATCAGTTTTGGCAGAGCGAGGCCAAGGCCGCGATCAATGCCAGTGGGGACAAAATCGACGGAGCACGGCTGCCTGCGGTAACTCAGCTTTTCACCGAGCCTTATATGGTGCATTTTCTCATCGACAATACCCTTGGTGCTTGGTGGGTGGGCCGGCATCCGGGTGAGACAGCCCCGGTGGATTTTGCCTATTTGCGGCGATTGGACGATGGTTGCCCCGCCGCAGGCAAGTTTGAGGGATGGCCCGCAACGACCGCCGAAGTCACCATGCTCGATCCCTGCATGGGGTCGGGGCATTTTGTGGCAGCGGCTTTTCCCGTGTTTGCAGCTTTGCGCATGGCCGAGGAAGGCTTGACCAAGGAAGAGGCAACCGCAAAAGTCATCTCGGAAAATCTGCATGGCCTGGAACTCGATGCGCGCTGCACACAGATTGCTGCGTTTAACTTGGCTTTGACGGCTTGGAAATTTTTGTGGAGGCTATGGCATTGCCACCAATGAATTTGGCCTGCAGCGGAGTGGCGCCACAAGGCAAAGTCGAGGATTGGGTGCAATTGGTAAGCAAGGTTGAACCCATACAGGAACGCAGTCGCATGGAAAATGGAATGCGTGCTTTGTTTCAGTTGTTTCAGAAGGCTCCGGAATTGGGGAGCCTGCTTGATCCCTCGACGGTCAAAGCTGACTTGCTCATTGCAAGCTTCGACGAGTTGCGGCCACAATTGATGAAAGCCTTGGGTGCTGAAGCAGATGCAGATCGTGCCGAGCAAGGCGTGATGGCAGCAGGAATTGCCATGGCGGGGATGATTCTCTCCAAGCGGTATGTGTTGCAAATCACCAATGTACCTTATCTCTCGCGTGGGAAGCAGGAGGAGACGATTGCCAAATATTGCAAAGAGCATTTTCCTTCGTCTAGCGGAGACTTGGCAACTGTTTTTCTGGAAAAAATGCTGCAAAGCAATACGTTAGGTGGCATTTCCTGCTGTGTCACCCTACAGAATTGGTTGTTTCTTGGGTCTTACAAAAAATTCAGAGAAGGTCTCCTTTCGAAAAGTTCTTGGAATTTTGTTGCAAAATTGGGAGCAAAAGCCTTCCAGACTCCAATGTGGGATTTTAACGTGATGCTTACAATCATTCAAAATAAAAGGCCATCGAATTCGCATAGTTTTTCAGGCTTAGATGCAAGCACATGTCAGACTGCTGAGACAAAGTACATCGGACTTAAATTTGAAAGTGTTCGAGAAATGAACCAAGCAGAACAAATGAATAACCCAGACTCAAGAATTGCATTCGAAGAGGTTCAAACGAATACTCCATTGGGGGACTTTGCCCAATGCTATCAAGGTCTTCGAACAGGCGATAAGGATCGGTTTTTTAGATCCTTTTGGGAGGTCAATATGGGGAACGGATGGGATTTCATACGAACGACGAATAGCACATTACTTCCGATTGGTGGCATGAGTGAGGTAATATTTTGGGAAGAGGGGTTAGGCCAATTACACCAATTTGCAAGCGAGAATAGAAACAAATTGCATGATATGCATGAATCTGGTAACTCGGCTTGGGGTAGGAGAGGTGTAATAATAAACGAGCAAGCTAATTTGAAAGCAAGTCTATTTTTCGGCGAAAAGTTTGATGCTAG